>CAVFAM010000054.1:6345-16770 GCA_963620375.1 Bacteroidaceae bacterium | reverse complement strand
GTAGCAAGCAGTGTTGCTTCTTCAAGTGACAGCGCAAATGATATTTCAGCAATCATGCAGGAGCTTTCTGCCACTATGGAAGAGGTATCTGCTACCACAAATACTGTAAGCCAGCACACTGAATCAGCAGAGCAGAAGGTTCAGGCTGTGGCAGACCAGACTACTGTTATGACACAGTATGCTCAGGAGATGAAGGTGCGTGCGACAGAGATGGAGCGCAAAGCTACTGAGAATATGAACAATACCAACGATATGATTGGTGAAATCACAAATGAGATGAATGTGGCACTTGAAAATTCAAAGAGTGTTGAAAAGGTAGAGCAGCTTACAGATGATATCTTAAGTATTTCAAGCCAGACTAACCTGCTTGCACTTAATGCTTCTATCGAGGCTGCCCGTGCCGGTGAGGCTGGAAAAGGCTTTGCAGTTGTTGCGGACGAAATCAGACAGCTTGCAGATTCTTCCCGTGAGACTGCAAATAACATCCAGACAATCAATGGGCAGGTTATCGAGGCTGTGCATGGTCTGGTTCAGGCGTCTGAGAAGATTATTACATACATCAATGAAAACATCCTGCCAGACTACCAGCTGTTTGTGCAGAACGGACAGCAGTACAATGCTGATGCGACCCACATTGATGCCACAATGGCAGAGTACTCAGAGAATGCCCAGGATATCTTAGACAACATGAAGGACATCACTGAGGCAATCGAGGGCATCAGCCGTGCAGTGGAAGAGTCTGCAAATGGTGTAACTGATGCCGCAGTCAATGTTGATTCCCTCGTACAGTCCATGTCTACTGTAAACGGACAGATGGAGGAAAACAGCACTGTTGCCAGAAATTTAAAGGAAGAGTCAGCAGCATTTACAAACGTATAAATACTGCTACATGGTTTTTTGTTCTAAAACATAATCACGGGGTGATTTGCCGTATTCCTTTTTGAAAGCACGGTAGAAGCTGGAGTAATCCTTGAAGCCACAGAGCAGATACGCCTCGGATATATCTGTGCCTGACACGATTGCATTTACGCAGAGTGTCAGGCGCTTTTTTATTATATACTGGTGAAGCGATGTGCCAAAGTTTTCAGTAAACACATGGGATATATGATATTTGCTGATAAAAAATTCTTTGGCGATGGACTCAAGGGAAATATCCTCTGTTATATGCTCGTCTATATATATGAGGACGTTGTCATAGAGGGAGTTATCCTTGTGTATCTTGGCAGGGTTATCCAGCTCATAGACCTTTCTGCTGATTGTCAGCATCAAATCATGGACGTAGAGGGAGATTGCAGTTGCTTTCCCGAAGCGGCTGCCTCTTTTTTCCCTTATTATCCTGAACATCTTGGTTTTAAGCTCATTAAATGTAAAGAGGTCAAAGTGATATATATTTTTCTTAGTCACCGCTGCCTTTTGCAGAGGGTAAACCAGATCAGATGACATATTCAGCATATGGTCGCAGAAGTCCTGTGATATCCAGAGGATGCACCTCTGGTAGGCTATGCTCTTATCCAGTATCTCAAGATGGTGATTGGTTCCGGGTGGGATGATAATCATATCGCCCTCTTTGAGAGGAAACTCATCATTTTCTATAAAAATCGATACCCTTCCACCATAAAAGAAATAGATTTCATAGTAGTTGTGGGTGTGGTGCTTTACGTTTTTTAAGGCGGTATCACTGTAGTAGTACAGCTCAAAGTCCTTATCACGCATGTACTGTCTGGAGCTGAAGGTGGATAATAGATTTTCCTGCATTTGAAAGCCTCCCTTTTCGTTTAATACAGTAAAAATAAATAGGAAAATAGTCACAGTTGTTATATAAATTTAAACAATTCAAATACTATATACAATTATAATTTTCTACCGCAAGATTTGCAATATATTTAACAATTTACTCAATGTATTGTTTTCAAAAATCAGTTTATTATAAGGATAAATGATAAAGAAATAACAAACTAATAATAAGTGTTTTGAAAGGAAGGTACTTAAACTATGGAAATGACACTCAGATGGTATGGATCAAAATTTGATACTGTAACATTGAAGCAAATCAGACAGATTCCAGGTGTGACAGGAGTTATCACAACTCTCTATGACACAGAGCCAGGAGAGGTATGGTCAAGAGAGCGAATCCGTGCATTAAAGGATGAGGTTGAGGCAGCCGGACTTAAGATTGCAGGAATCGAGAGCGTGAATGTGCATGAGGCAATCAAGACTGGTGCCGCTGACAGGGATATGTACATCGACAACTACATTAAGTGCTTGGAGAACCTTGGAGAAGAGGATATCCACTTAGTATGCTACAACTTCATGCCAGTATTTGACTGGACAAGAACTGAGCTTGCAAGAATGCGTCCAGACGGTTCTACAGTTCTTGCATACACACAGGAGGCTGTAGATGCACTTGACCCAGAGAAGATGTTTGATTCAATCGCAGGCGATATGAATGGTACAGTAATGCCAGGCTGGGAGCCAGAGAGAATGGCTCATGTAAAAGAGCTTTTCGAGATGTACAAGGACATCGATGATGAGAAGTTATTTGAGAACCTCAAGTACTTCCTTGAGAGAATTATGCCAACATGTGATAAGTACGACATCAACATGGCTATTCATCCAGATGATCCAGCATGGAGCGTATTCGGACTTCCAAGAATCATCATCAACAAGAAGAACATCCTTAGAATGATGGAAATGGTTGATAACCCACACAATGGAGTTACATTCTGCTCAGGCTCATACGGAACAAACCTTGAGAATGACCTTCCAGATATGATTAGAGCCTTAAAGGGAAGAATCCATTTTGCACATGTAAGAAACCTTAAGTTCAACTCACCTACAGACTTCGAGGAAGCAGCTCACTTATCAAGTGACGGAACATTCGATATGTATGAGATTATGAAGGCTCTTTACGACATCGGATTTGATGGACCAATCAGACCAGACCACGGACGTATGATTTGGGATGAGGTTGCAATGCCAGGATACGGCTTATACGACAGAGCACTTGGAGCAACATATCTCAATGGACTTTGGGAGGCAATTGACAAGAGCCATACAAGAGGCGTAGAGAAGAGATAGGAGACAGCCATGATTTTAAATGAGAACGGATTAAAGGATAAAGCACAGTGGGAGTCAAAGGGCTACTCACTTCCAAAATACGACAGACAGGAAATGATTAAAAACACAAAGGAGAACCCGGTATGGGTTCACTTTGGAGCTGGAAATATTTTCAGGGCTTTCCAGGCAAATGTAGCACAGAACCTTCTTAATGATGGTGTGCTGACATCTGGAATAACAGTAGTAGAGGGATTTGATTACGAAATCATCGAGAAGAAATATCGTCCAAACGATAACTACTCAATCCTTGTTACACTTAAGTCTGATGGAAATATCGAGAAGACAGTAGTTGGCTCAATCGGAGAGTCATGTATTCTTGATTCAGAGAATGAGGCTGAGTTTGGCAGACTTAAGGAGATTTTTGCAAAGGATTCCCTCCAGCTTGCTACATTCACAATCACAGAGAAGGGCTACAGCCTTGTAGACGGAAAGGGCGAGCTTCTTGGTCTTGTAAAGGCTGATTTTGAGGCAGGTCCAGAGAAGCCAGCCAGCTACATCGGAAAGGTAGCAGCTCTCTTATACCACAGATATGCAAACGGCAAGAAGCCAATCGCCATGGTCAGCACAGACAACTGCTCCCACAACGGAGACAAGCTCTATGCAGCTATGAAGGGCTTTGCTGAGAAGTGGGCTGAGAACGGACTTTGCGATAAGGGCTTTGTAGATTATGTAAATGACAAGGCTTGCGTATCATTCCCATGGTCAATGATTGACAAGATTACACCAAGACCGGACGCTTCAGTAGAGGCTCTCTTAAAAGAGGATGGACTTGAGGACTTAGACCCTGTTATTACATCAAAGAATACTTATGTTGCTCCATTCGTTAACGCTGAGGAGACAGAGTATCTTGTAATCGAGGACGAGTTCCCTAACGGAAGACCAGCTCTTGAAAAGGGTGGAATCATTTTCACAGACAGAGAGACAGTTGATAAGGTAGAGAGAATGAAGGTTTGTACATGCCTTAACCCTCTCCACACAGCACTTGCTGTATACGGATGTCTCCTTGGATATACAAAGATTTCAGATGAGATGAAGGATACAGAGCTTGTAAAGCTTGTAGAGAGAATCGGATATAAGGAAGGACTTCCAGTAGTAATCAATCCTGGAGTACTTGACCCTAAGGAGTTCATCGATACTGTACTTAAGGTGAGAATTCCAAATCCATTTATGCCAGATACACCACAGCGTATTGCAACAGATACATCACAGAAGCTTGCAATCAGATTTGGTGAGACAATCAAGAACTACATCAAGGAGGGCAAGAACCTTGATGACTTAAAGCTCATTCCACTTGTATTTGCAGGATGGCTCAGATACCTTATGGCAGTTGATGATAACGGTGAAGCTTTCGAGCTCAGCCCAGACCCATTATTTGATACAGTACGTCCTTATGTTGAGGGAATAAAGCTCGGCGAGGCATGTGATGTAGAGTCAAAGATTAAGGGCTTACTTGAGGATGCCCAGATATTTGGTGTAAACTTATACGAAGCAGGACTTGCTGACAAGGTATGCGGATACTTTAGTGAGCTTATCGCAGGCAAGGGTGCAGTAAGAGCTACATTACAGAAGTATGTGTAATATATAAGGTGAATTAAGGCTGCATGCAGGGCTGGAAAATCTGGTCTGTGTGTGCAGCTGAATGATAGATTTTCATAAAAACAGTGAGGTGTGTAAAATGAATGAAGTATTAGAGCAGTTTAAAAAAATCGGAATCATTCCAGTTGTTGTATTGGATGATGCAAAGGATGCAAAGCCATTAGGACAGGCTCTCATGGAGGGAGGACTTCCATGTGCAGAGGTTACATTCAGAACAGAGGCAGCAGAGGAATCAATCAGAATCATGACTAAGGAATTCCCAGATATGCTTGTTGGTGCTGGAACTGTACTTACAACAGAGCAGGTAGACAGAGCAGTAGCAGCAGGAGCAAAGTTCATCGTAAGCCCTGGAATTAATCCTAAGATTGTAGACTACTGTGTAAAGAAAAATATTCCAATCACACCAGGAACCTGTAACCCAAGCAATGTAGAGACAGCACTTGAGTTCGGACTTGATGTTGTTAAATTTTTCCCAGCAGAGCCAGCAGGTGGACTTAAGTATATCAAGGCTATCGCAGCTCCATACACAGGTGTAAGCTTCATGCCTACAGGTGGAATCAATGCAGAGAATGTAAAGGAATACTTAAAGTATGACAGAATCATTGCCTGCGGAGGAAGCTGGATGGTTAAGGGAGACTTAATCAAATCTGGTAACTTTGAGAAGATTAAAGAGTTAACAGCAGAAGCAGCAGCTATTGTAAAAGAAATCAGAGGATAAGGGAGATACAAAAATGGATTTAAATATGCGTGATGCAAAGGATTGTAAATTTGATGCGGTTTCACTTGGAGAGGTAATGTTAAGACTTGATCCAGGCGAGGGAAGAATCCGTACAGCCAGAAGCTTCAGAGCCTGGGAAGGCGGCGGAGAGTACAATGTAGTAAGAGGACTCCGCAGATGCTTCGGATTAAACACAGCAGTTATCACAGCCTTTGCTGAGAATGAAGTAGGACTTCTTATGGAGGACTTCATTTTACAGGGTGGTGTTGATACATCACTTATCAAGTGGATGCCAACAGACGGAATCGGCAGAATTTGCAGAAACGGTCTCAACTTCACAGAGAGAGGCTTCGGAATAAGAGGAGCTGTAGGATGCTCAGACAGAGCAAACACAGCAATCTCAAAGGCTACTCCAGAGGATTTTGACTTTGATTATATCTTCGGTGAGCTTGGAGTAAGATGGCTTCATACAGGCGGAATCTACGCAGCACTTTCAGAGCAGTCATGCGAGACAGTACTTGCAGCTATCAAGACAGCTAAGAAATACGGAACAATCGTATCTTACGACTTAAACTACAGACCATCAATGTGGAGCGCAATCGGCGGACATGCCAAGGCACAGGAAGTAAACAAGGAAATCGCCAAGTATGTAGACGTTATGATTGGTAACGAGGAAGACTTCACAGCATGTCTTGGATTTGAGATTGAAGGAAATGATGCTAACCTTAAGGAGTTAAACATCGAGGGTTACAAGAAGATGATTAACGAGGCTGTTAAGGTATATCCTAACTTCAAGGCTGTTGCTACAACACTTCGTACAGTAAAGACAGCTACAGTAAACGACTGGTCAGCTTTATGCTGGGCTGGTGGAGAAATCTACAAGGCTAAGCAGTATGACGGACTTGAGATTATGGACAGAGTTGGTGGTGGAGATTCCTTCGCATCAGGACTTATCTATGGTCTTATGACAACAGGCGATGCTGAGACAGCAGTTAACTACGGTGCAGCTCACGGCGCACTTGCAATGACAACACCAGGTGACACAACTATGGCTTCTAAGAAGGAAGTTGAGGCACTTATGGGTGGCGCAGGAGCCAGAGTACAGAGATAATCTAAGGAGAAGGCTGATGAAAAAATTTATGGACGATGATTTTTTGCTGACAACAGAGACAGCAAAAAATCTATATCATAATTATGCCGAGAAGCTTCCTATAATTGACTACCATTGTCATTTAAGCCCACAGGAAATCTATGAGGATGTCAGATATGAGAACATCACTCAGGTATGGCTGGGCGCTGACCACTACAAATGGCGTCAGATGAGATCTAATGGTGTCGAGGAGAAATACATTACAGGTGATGCTTCAGACAGGGAAAAATTCCAGAAATGGGCAGAGACTCTTGAGAAGGCAATCGGTAATCCACTTTACCATTGGAGCCACCTGGAGCTTAAGAAATATTTCGGATACGAGGGACATCTCTGTGGAGACACAGCACAGGAAGTATGGGATTTGACTTCAGAGAAGTTGAAGCAGGACAACATGAGCGCCAGAGGCTTAATCCTCCAGTCAAATGTTGACACAATCTGTACTACAGATGACCCAATCGATTCACTTGAATGGCATAGAAAAATCAAAGAGGATGGCTTTGAGGTAAAGGTTCTTCCAGCATGGAGACCAGACAAGGCTATGAACATTGAGAAGGCTGACTTTGCACAGTATATCGCAAAGCTTGCCCAGGTCAGTGGCGTAGAGATTAAGGATTTTGATTCACTTATCGAGGCACTTAAGAAATGTATGGACTTTTTCGCAGAGAATGGCTGTACAGTTTCAGACCATGGTCTTGAGTATGTGATGTACGAGAGCTATGAGCCAGCTGAGGTAAACGAGATTGTAAAGACAAGACTTTCTGATGGTACTTTGACTAAGACTGAGGAGAGAAAGTACAAGACAGCATTCATGGTAGCACTGGGCAGGGAGTATGCAAAGAAAAACTGGGTAATGCAGCTCCACTACGGTGTCCAGAGAGACTTGAACAAGAAGGTCTTTAATGCACTTGGACCAGATGCAGGAATTGATGCTATCAATACTTACAGCTCATCAATCGAGATGGGACAGTACTTCAATGCTCTTGCAATAGATGATAGTCTGCCAAAGACAATTATCTATTCATTAAATCCAGCAGACAATGCTGCCATCGGAACTGTAATTGGATGCTTCCAGGACAGCTCAGCAGTTGGCAAAATCCAGCACGGAGCAGCATGGTGGTTCAATGACCACAAGACTGGCATGATGGAGCAGATGACATCACTTGCAAACCTCGGACTTTTAGGAAATTTTGTAGGAATGCTTACTGATTCCAGAAGCTTCCTCTCATATACACGTCATGAGTATTTCAGACGTATCATGTGTGAGCTTATCGGAGGATGGGTAGAAAATGGTGAATACCCTGATGACGAGAAGGCACTCAGGCAGATTGTAGAGGGAATATCTTACTACAACTGCAAAAACTATTTTTGCTTCTAAATATATATAATATAAATTTGCAAAGAGATTTCCGGGTTATGCCTGGGAGTCTCTTTGCTTTTATAACAAAGTATGTATGTGGGTTATATTTACATTCCATATAAAAAATGGTATCGTGACAACATAAGAAAGTTGAGGTAATAAAAATGGATTATAGCAAAAGAAGACAGACAGTATTTGACAAAATGGCAGACAATTCAATTGCAGTATTGTATTCAGGCATTGAGCACCATGTGAGCGCAGACGAGTATGACCTCTTCACAGCCCATGCAAATAGGAATTTCTTCTATCTGACAGGACTCAGAAGAGATAAGATGGCACTGGTACTGGATAAGGCGGCAGCAGAGCCAAAGACAACCCTCTTTATCGAGGAAGCAGACCCAGAAATGGAGAGATGGTATGGCCGCAAGGTGACAGTAGATGAGGCAAAGGAGCTTTCTGGCATAGACAATGTGCGTTTCATAGATGAGCTTGACAGCGCAATCGACATGATTATGACCAGGGAGGATGTCTACACAGCATATTTTGATACATACAGACATCAGAAAGAGGATTTGCCGGACTACAATGTGGTAAAGGCAAATGAGTTTAAGGCAGCCTATCCGGGTGTCTCAATCAGAAACCTTTACCCATTTGTAGCAGAGCAGAGAATGCAGAAGGACGAGGACGAAATCGCCCTTACAAAAGAGGCTATTAAGTTGACAGACACAGCCTTAAAGAATGTGCTAAAGAACTTAAAGCCAGGAATGTTTGAGTATGAGGCACAGGCAGACTTCGAGTACAGCATCAGAAGAAACGGAGCAGAGTGGACAGCCTTCCCAACAATCGCAGGAAGCGGAATGAACGGAACCATGCTCCACTATGACACCAATCAGGATTTGATGGAGGATGGAAGTCTCCTGCTTATGGATTTAGGCGCCAGAGTGAGAGGCTACAACTCAGACATCACAAGAACCTATCCTGTAAATGGAAAATACACAGAGCGTCAGAGACAGGTCTATGACATAGTGCTTGAAGCAAACAGGACAGTCCTCAAGGAAGCAAAGCCTGGCATGACAACAGTAGACTTAAATAACATCTGCAAGAAAGTGCTGGCAGCAGGCTGTATGAAGCTTGGACTAATCGAAAAGGAAGAGGAAATCAGCAGATACTATATGCATGGCGTATCACACCATCTGGGAATTGACGTCCATGATGTGACAGTTGATTACAATAAGAAGCTCCGCCCAGGTGCAATTATTTCAGATGAGCCGGGACTCTACATAGACGAGTGGGAGATAGGAATCCGTATAGAGGACGACCTGCTTATCACAGAGGATGGAGCAATATGCCTGTCAGAGGAAATCATGCGTGATGCAGATGAAATTGAAGCATATATGGCTTCTCAACGATAAAATATAATATAAGATACATACACATTCCTAAACAACGTAAATATATCTTTTGGGACTATACACAAGGAGGAAATATGAGAGAAATCACACTAGGCACAACCGGCATAAAAGTATGCCAGAACGGATTCGGAGCCCTTCCAATCCAGCGAGTAACAGATATAGACCAGTCATCAGCCATCTTAAGAAGAGCATACGAGGGAGGCATGCGATTCTTCGATACAGCCAGAGCCTATAGCGACAGCGAGAAAAAGCTGGGTATAGCATTTGAGGGAATGAGAGACAAAATCTACATAGCCACAAAGACTATGGCAACTACACCAGAGGAATTCTGGAAACAGTTAGACGAGTCCCTCACCAATTTAAAGACAGATTATATTGACATTTACCAGTTCCACTGCGTAAGCCAGTGCTATGCACCCGGTGATGGAACAGGCATGTATGAGTGCATGGAAGAAGCTAAGCGTCAGGGCAAAATCCGCCATATAGGTGCAACAGCCCACAAGCTTGCAGTTGCTATGGAGTGTGTTAAGTCTGGCTTGTATGAGACTATGCAGTTTCCATTCAGCTACCTGGCATCAGATAAGGAGATTGAGCTGGTTGAGGAATGTAAGCGCCAGAATGTAGGCTTTATTGCAATGAAGGGTCTGGCTGGAGGTCTGATACATGACTCAAAGGCAGCCATGGCATTTATGACCCAGTATGACAATGTACTTCCAATCTGGGGTATCCAGAAGATGGAGGAGCTTGAGGAGTGGCTTGCATTTATGGATGAGACTCCTGAGTACACAGATGAGATAAAGGCATATGTGGAGAATGAGAGAAAAGAGCTTGCAGGAGATTTCTGCAGAGGCTGTGGCTACTGTATGCCATGTCCAGCCGGCATCAAAATCAATAACTGTGCCAGAATGTCGCTTATGATAAGACGTGCTCCGACAGCCGCATGGACTTCGCCAGAGTGGCAGGCTGAGATGGATAAGATTGATAACTGCCTGAATTGTGGCAGATGTAAGAGCAAGTGCCCTTATGAGCTTAATACACCGGAGCTGCTTAAGAAAAATCTGGCGGATTACAGAGC
>CAVFAM010000054.1:0-6322 GCA_963620375.1 Bacteroidaceae bacterium | reverse complement strand
ACCTAAATGGGGGAACTTCCCGCATTGGGGGATTGTGAAAACCTACTGGCATACAGTGTATTTCCCAGAAAAAATATGAAGGCAGCAACGAGCCCAATCGCAGATAGGGTGTGGAAACTTTGGGGCGAGAATTCGTTTCCGAGGTTTATGGAACCTCGTTGCAGTTCATATTGTTTTCTGGGAAACAACTGTATGCCATTCGGTTAGCCAAGGCTTTGAGCGGGAAGTTCTGGCTGGCGATTTATGTAATAAATATTTATATACAGAAGAGGGAATGATTTGATAAATAAGAAAACAATTCAAAAGATAATAAAAAATATAGGGCTGGCAACGAGCATATGCTTATTGCTGACAAGCCTTACAGGCTGCAGCGCCTCAAAGGTCGCAGATATGTTTGGCACAAGTGTAGAATCAGCTGACGCAGACAAGGATGGCAGTACGGGGGATGAGTCCGCATCAGCAGGCACTGAAATAGCTGCAAATTCCACAGAGGCGGAAGCATCAAGTGCTGACAGCACCAGCCAAGAGGCTGAGACAGAAACAGAGCCAGAACCCCTTGTACAGACTGTCACTATTTCTGCAACTGGTGACTGCACTCTGGGCAAGACACAGCAACATGGCTACGAGGGCAGCTTTTATTCTTACTATGACAAGTATGGTGAGGACTACTTTTTCTCCGGGGTAAAGGATATTTTTGAAAGTGATGATTTTACCCTCGTAAATCTGGAATGTGTCCTTACCACGTCTACAGACAGGGTGGAGAAAACCTACAATTTAAAGGGTGAGCCTGAGTATGCCGGAATACTGACTGCAAGCTCTATTGAGGGCTGTAGTCTGGGCAATAACCACACCTATGATTATGGTGAGAGCAGCCATACGGATACAGAGAATGCCCTCAATGAAGTGGGCGTGGATTTCGCTTTTCAGGATCATCTGGGCACCTATACCACAGATGAGGGGCTTGTGATTGGTTTTGTGTCAGCAAACCTCCTGTCTATGAGCAGCACCTACGAGGATTATCTCTATAACGGAATAGCAGAGCTTAAGGAGCAGGGGGCAGACGTGATTATTGCCTGCTGTCACTGGGGCATAGAGAGAACCTATTACCCTAATGATTATCAGCAGAATCTCGCCCATGGCCTTATTGATGCAGGAGCAGACCTGGTTATCGGAAATCACCCTCATGTCCTGCAGGGCGTTGAGGTCTATAATGGCAAGGTGATTTGCTACAGCCTTGGCAATTTCTGCTTTGGTGCCAACAGGAACCCTAATGACAAGGACACTATGATTTTTCAGCAGACCTTTACCTTTGTAGATGGTGAAATGCAGAGTGACATAGATGCAGATATAATTCCATGTACATTAAGCTCAACTGATTCCTACAATGATTTTAAGCCGACTGTTGCGACTGGCTCACGGAAGCAGACCATAATTGATAATATGAATACATATTCTGCACCATACAGTGAAATTTCTTTTGACAGTGAGGGCAAACTGATTTATACTTTGCCTTAATAAAGTGTTAAAGACGAAGGAGAATTGTTATGAATATAGTATGTTTGGACTTAGAAGGTGTTCTTGTACCGGAAATCTGGATTGCGTTTGCAGAGGCAAGCGGTATTCCTGAATTAAAGAGAACCACAAGGGATGAGCCAGACTATGATAAGCTCATGAACTGGAGACTTGGAATCCTTAAGGAGCATGGACTGGGACTTAAGGAGATTCAGGCTACAATCGAAAAGATTGACCCTATTCCTGGGGCTAAGGACTTCCTGGATGAGCTTAGAAGCCTGACTCAGGTAATTATTATATCTGATACTTTCACCCAGTTTGCAAGCCCCCTTATGAAAAAACTCGGCTGGCCTACAATTTTCTGTAACTCGCTTGAAGTCGCAGAAAGTGGTGAAATCACAGGCTTTAAGATGAGATGCGAGCAGTCTAAGCTTACAACAGTCAAGGCTCTTCAGTCTATTGGCTATGAGACTATTGCAAGTGGTGACAGCCACAATGACCTGGGCATGATTCGTGCCAGCAAGGCAGGCTTTTTGTTCAAGAGCACAGACCAGATAAAGGCTGACAATCCAGACCTTGAGGCTTTTGAGACATATGATGAGCTGCTTGCAGCGATAAAGAAGGCTTTATAATAAAACTTGTACTTGTTTAGTATGCTTTGTAGTGATAATATAAGACTACAAAGCATATTTTTATACACAAATCTACAACAGTTTATGACAGATTACTAAATCAAAATTCATGCTTTAATCACCAGTTAAAATTTATAAAGTTATTAGAGGGGAAAATATGGGGAAAAAAGATGTATTGACAAACAAATTTATGAAAAAACCAAGAATATTTGCAGATTTTTTTAATGGATACCTTTATAAGGGAGAAGAAATTATTAAGCCAGAATTATTAAAAGAGGTGGATGCATCAAGTCTGGCAGTAATACCTTATTATAAAGGTGCAAAAACAACGCTCATTCAAAAGTATAGGGATATAATTAAAAAAGCAATTGTGATGAAATCAAATACAGCATATTTTGTTTTATATGGAATTGAAAATCAGACAGATATTCATTATGCAATGCCGGTGAGAAATATGCTATACAATGCTCTGTCTTATTATGAACAAGTTGAACAGATAGCATCATATAATAGACAGAGTGGCAAATGTGTTGCGAATAATTTTTTGTCGGGATATACTAAGGATGATAAATTAATACCCGTAATAACTGTAACACTTTATTGGGGCGTTAAAAGATGGGATGCCCCAACAAAACTAAAAGATATGATACAAGAAACGGATGAAGTGACAGCGAAATTGATAGATGATATTGATTGCAATTTATTTTCCATTATGGATATAGCAGAGCTGCCACAATTTAAGACAGAGCTGAAGGAATTACTTTCATTGTTAAGAACAAGAAATAATAGCGAAGCGATGGAGAAACTGGTTACAACGAATGAAGCGTTTAAACATATTGACAGAGATACAGCGGAATTAATGAGAGAATTTGCAAATATAAGATTACCTCGAAAGAGCAGGGAGGGGGATTATAATATGTGTAAAGCAGTGATGGAACTTGAACAAAAGGGTGCCGATAAGGCGTTAATTGATGCTATTAGGAATTTGATGAGTAATGGACAGAAATCTTATGAACAGGCATGCCAGCTGCTTGGAATATCAAGTGAGGATGAAGCCCGATATAGAAAAATGATGTAATTAGTAAAAATTCATATTAAAACATATTGACAATGCCACAAAAGAGCATATAATAAAATCAAACATATGAATAATTGTTCATATGAAAGAAAAACGAATTAAAACATATCGAAGGGAGAAACTATTATGAAAAAGACTTACAAGATTGATGTAGACTGCGCAAACTGTGCAAACAAGATGGAGGAGGCTGCAAAGAATACAGCAGGAGTTGCAGATGCAACAGTTAACTTCATGGCACTTAAGATGATTGTTGAGTTTGAAGAGGGACAGGATCCAAAGGCTGTTATGCAGGATGTATTAAAGAACTGCAAAAAGGTTGAGGATGACTGCGAGATTTTCTTATAATATGTTAAGCCTGCCATACATATTACCCAGGATATGGCAGAGCGTATGAGATGTCAGGTAAAATGAAAACCATATACAACCAGACATTAAACGGAGGGCTGCAATATGAATAAAAAACAAAAAAAGGTGCTGGTGCGGATTATAATTGCTGCCATCCTTATGATAGGACTTAAATTCGTTCCAGTAGAAGGAATCCTTAGATTCATCCTTTACATGGTGCCATATTTCATAATCGGATATGACATCTTAAGAAAGGCATTTAAGGGCATTAAAAACAAGCAGGTATTTGATGAAAATTTCCTGATGGCAGTAGCTACAATTGGTGCCATAGCAGTTGCCCTGTACGAAAATGGTGACTACACTGAGGCAATCGCCGTTATGCTCTTCTACCAGATTGGAGAGCTTTTCCAGAGCTATGCTGTAGGTAAGAGCAGAAGAAATATCAGCGAGCTTATGGATATCAGACCGGACTATGCAAATATTGAGGTAGATGGCAATCTGGAGCAGGTAGACCCTGACGAGGTGGCAATCGGAAGTATAATTGTGGTACAGCCGGGTGAGAAGATTCCTATTGACGGAATAATCGAGGTGGGAAGCTCAACACTTAACACCAGTGCCCTGACAGGCGAGAGCCTGCCAAGAGAGGCTGCTGTCGGTGATGAGGTCATAAGTGGCTGCATCAACATGACAGGACTTCTTAAAATCAGGACTACAAAGGAGTTTGGAGAGTCTACAGTATCAAAGATTCTTGACCTTGTGGAGAACTCAAGCTCAAAGAAATCAAAATCAGAGAACTTTATATCAAAATTTGCAAAATACTATACACCGGCAGTTTGTTACAGTGCCCTGGCTCTGGCTGTACTGCCACCGATTATCAGAATGGCTGCAATGGGACTTCCAGCCGAGTGGGGAGTATGGATTTACAGAGCCCTTACCTTCCTTGTAATCAGCTGCCCATGTGCCCTTGTAATCAGTATACCGCTGAGCTTTTTCGCAGGAATAGGTGGAGCAAGCAACGCAGGTGTTCTTGTAAAAGGTTCAAACTATCTGGAGACTTTATCCCAGACAAAGTATGTTGTATTTGACAAGACTGGAACAATGACCCAGGGTGTGTTTGAGGTGACAGGTGTACACCACAATACAATGGAAGAGGAGAAGCTTTTAGAGTATGCTGCACTGGCAGAGAGCTTTTCTTCACACCCAATCAGCAAGAGTCTCTGCAAGGCTTTTGGTGGTGAGCTGGATAAGGCGAGAGTCTCTGATATAGAGGAAATCAGCGGACATGGCGTGACCGCAAAGATTGATGGCAAGACAGTTGCAGTGGGAAATGGCAAGCTTATGAAAAAGCTTGGTGTAGAATATGCAGACTGCCATAAGGTCGGCACAATCGTCCATGTGGCAATTGACGGAAAGTACGAAGGCCACATTGTTATATCAGATGTGATAAAGCCAACTGCAAAGGAAGCCATAAAGGCTCTCCACAAGGCTGGTGTTGCAAAAACTATTATGCTTACCGGAGATGCTAAGAACGTGGCAGACCAGGTTGCAGCAGAGCTTGGAATTGATGAGGTCTACAGTGAGCTTTTACCGGCAGATAAGGTTGAAAAGGTAGAGCAGATACTGGCTGCAAAGGGAGAAAAGGAAAAGCTTGCTTTTGTAGGTGATGGAATAAACGATGCTCCAGTGCTCAGAAGGGCAGACATAGGAATTGCCATGGGAGCGCTTGGCTCAGATGCAGCCATTGAGGCAGCTGATATCGTCCTCATGGATGATGACCCGCTTAAGATATCAAAGGCTATAAAGATTTCCCGTAAATGCCTGAGAATTGTATATGAGAACATATATTTTGCAATCGGCATAAAGCTTATATGTCTTATACTCGGAGCTGTGGGAATTGCAAACATGTGGGCTGCAATATTCGCAGATGTAGGAGTTATGGTTATAGCTGTTTTAAATGCCATCAGAGCATTATTTGTAAAAAAACTATAAGGATGGAGTTATATGGCGGAAAAAGAAGAAATGTGCTGTGACTCAAGAGAGATACATGAGGATTTGCTCAAGATAGTAAACGAGACCATGCCGGAGGAGACAGAGCTGTATGATTTAGCGGAGCTCTTCAAGGTCTTTGGGGATTCTACAAGAATCAGAATACTCTTTGTCCTGTTTGAAGCAGAGGTGTGCGTGTGTGATTTGGCAGAGGCTTTAAATATGACCCAGTCAGCCATATCCCACCAGCTCAGGATTTTGAAACAGAATAAGCTGGTCAAAAGCCGCAGGGAAGGCAAGTCAATATTCTACTCACTGGCAGACAATCATGTACGAAGCATCATAGCCCAGGGAAGAGAACATATAGAAGAGGACTAAAAACACGACAAAAAAGAAGTTTTGCTGAAATGCAGGACTTCTTTTTTTGTGTATATTATGCTAATATATTGGTTAGTTGTATATTACCCATAGCAGATAAGGGAAAAAGTATATGGGGAGAGGGAGTTTGTTACAAGAGGTATAGACGTGAGTAAAAGGATTTACACTACGATTAAGATAATAGCGCTTATAGGTGTAATAGCACTTATGATAGTGGCGTGGTTTGCAGCTTCTGATAATACTTTTAATTCATACAAGGAAGAGAGCAGCTATATTTTAGAGCCGACATCAATAGCAGAATATAGGGATGGCTCAAGGAGCTATCGTTTTAATATAACAAATGTTACACATACTACACACAGCTTAATGTTTTACACAAATCATCAGGAAG
>CAVFAM010000053.1:0-3418 GCA_963620375.1 Bacteroidaceae bacterium | reverse complement strand
GACACATGCCTGCCAGCACCCTTGGTCACGCTTCTCAATTTTCTACGTTTGTGTTTGTTATAACTAATTATTTGTTAAGTTTTTAATTATTTTAAGGATATGTGTGTATTAAAAATTCAACTATTTTCTAATCCACTAATAAAAACACTATATCAGTTTAATAAATCTACAGTAATTGCTCAATATCCGTGAGGACATCAATTCTTGCGTAAAGCATCTGGCTTATCTCTGCATCTGGCTCAGTCTGGTCTGGCACCATGACTGCCTTACAGCCTGCGGCGCAGGCGCTCTTTATGCCGTTTGGTGAATCCTCCACTGCGATTGCTTCTTCTGGTGCTATACCAAGCTCTTTGCAGGCGTAGACATATATGTCCGGTGATGGCTTGCCTTCCTTTACCATGTGGGCTGATATGAGCTTATCGAAATATCCCTCTAAGCCTATTCGCTTTACATACCGCCTGGTGCGCTCCAAATCATTTGCTGTGGCTATAGCTGTGATATAGCCATGCTCCCTGAGGTAGGTAAGGATTTCTACACAGCCCGGCTTCAGCTCTATGCCATCCTTTAAGGATTCTTCCATCAGCTGCTTGCGGTATTCCCTCACAGTCTCATAATCGAAGTCCTCCCCATACCATTTCTTAAAGGTCTGGACTGAAAATGGCTTGCCCAGGGAGCGGAGATAAAGTGCCTGCTCATCAGACATGTCGTAGCCAAAATGCCTGACTGCCTTTGGCCAGTTAATTCTGTAATATTTTTCTGTATCTATAAGGGTGCCATCTAAATCAAAGATTACCGCTTTTATTTTACCCATACTTGTATTCTCCCTGTATCTCACATTTTATGTACTGCATTTTGCACAGACAGTTATCTCAAAATCTGGTATTCCTGTCTGTATCCCTTGAATTGCTCTCCAGTGCCGACGCCCTCTTAACTGCTCCTGCTCCGAATTTGCCCTTTATGGAATCCATTGCTTTATCAAGCCTCTCCAGCTTCTCATAGTCAGTATTATCAAAGAGGCTCATCTGTCTGCCTCCATCCTCACTTGCTACCTTTGTCGATACACCCAGCAGCCTGATTGGGGTTCCATCCCATTTCTCTGTAAAGAGCTTACATGCCTGCTCATATATCTCCTGGGTGATGTTGGTGGCAGAGTACAGGGAACATTGATGGGATGCCTTGGTTAAATCATTGTATTTTATCTGCACTGTCACTGTGTCTGCCTTCATGCCGTCATTTCTGAGACGTGAGCCAACCTTGTCCGACAGCCGTAGCAAAATGGATTTGGCAGCTGCCTCATCAGTTACATCAAAGGGCAGGGTCGTTGAGTTGCCATAGCCCTTGTTGTCAGCCCTGACCGGCTCTACCGGAGAATCATCCAGTCCATTTGCATATCTCCAGAGGACATCGCCATGCTTTTTAAGCACATTGGATATCAGTGCCCGGTCTGATTTTGCCAGGTCTCCTATTGTGAAAATGCCCAGCTTATTGAGCCTTGCCACTGCTGCCCTGCCTGCGAAAAACAAGTCTCCTACTGGCAAAGGCCACATCTTTTGCTCTATTTCCTCTGGGAAAAGAGTGTGAACCATGTCTGGTTTCTTAAAATCACTCGCCATCTTGGCAAGCACCTTATTTGAAGAGACTCCCACATTTACTGTAAAACCGAGTTCATCCCTCACCTGATTTCTAATCCTGTCAGCAGCCTCCACAGGTTCTCCAAAAAGTCTGCTAGTGCCTGTCATGTCCACAAATGCCTCGTCCACGGAAAACTGCTCAATCGTATCTGAGTACTGGCGCAGGATTCCTATAAAAGCCACTGAATATCTGCGATACAGCTCATGTCTTGGTGGTACAAGAACCAAATCCGAACATTTGCGCAGGGCATCCACAACCGGCTCTGCTGTCGTTATGTTATACTTTTTTGCAGGAATAGACTTAGCCAGAATGATGCCATGTCTGGTGGCAATATCCCCTCCAACGGCTGAGGGAATCTGACGCAAATCGACCTCCTCACCATTTTTCAGGCGCTCCACTGCCTCCCATGAAAGATATGCACTATTAACATCAATGTGAAAAATAACTCTGTCTCTCATATTACTCTTCTGTATTCATAAAACGATCCCATTCCTCGCTGTCTCCATCTGCGGTTACAACGACGTTGTAGGTATGCTCATCTGTTCCGTCGATAACAAAAATATACTCGTTATCGCTTGATTTTTCTATAACAAAGGCATATCCGTCCAAGAAATAATTCATGGTCTCGGTATAATCTGCCTCTTCGATAGCTACATCCTCGTCCTCCCTCATCAGATTGCCATCGGCATCATAAGTCTTGTACCCCTCTTTTACAAGGCTTATAATCTCAGCATTCTGAAGCTTTAAAACGAGTCCGTTTGTCCTCATGGTACGGATGTCTCTGTTTTTAGAATTTTCAGAAAGAATTTTCACATCATCAAGTATAATCGTGAATACTCCTCCGCTGTACTTGACGTCAGATACATGAACCTCTGAAAAAATAAAATTGTCAAATTCGTTAACTGTTGTGTAATTCATATGTTTTCCTCTTATTATTTATATCATTTACTGCTTGCATGCTTTGGTATCACATCTAATATATTACTGATTCATAATACTAAGCTGCATTTTTATATGCGGGTTGTCCACTTGGAGCAGTCCCACACGTCAGTTGCCAGCCCCTCATAAAATTCTGGCTCATGGCATACCATGAGAATACTGCCCTTGTACGCCTTAAGGGCACGCTTTAGCTCATCCTTGGCATCTACGTCCAGATGGTTTGTCGGCTCATCAAGAAGCAGGATATTGGTCTCCCTGTTTACAAGCTTACAGAGACGGACCTTTGCCTGCTCTCCACCTGAGAGCACTCTCACAAGACTCTCGATATGCTTGGTGGTAAGACCGCATTTTGCCAGGGCACTTCTCACATCATACTGTGAAAATGAAGGGAACTCTGACCAGATTTCCTCTATACAGGTAGTTGAAACTGACTGATCCATCTCCTGCTCGAAGTAACCGATTTCCAGATAATCTCCAAGCTCAACAGTCCCCTCCAATGAAGGAATCAGACCTAAAATACTCTTTAGGAGGGTGGTTTTTCCAATACCATTTGCGCCGGTCAAAACCACCTTCTGACCTCTCTCCATCTCAAGATTAAGAGGTGACGAAAGCGGGTCGTTTTTATCATATCCTATCACAAGTCCCTCTGTCTTAAAAATATATCGGCTAGGAGTACGAGCCTCCTTGAAGTTAAACTCAGGCTTTGGCTTTTCTCTGTCCAGCTCGATGATGTCCATATTATCAAGCTTCTTCTGGCGGGACATAGCCATATTTCTTGTGGCAACACGCGCCTTATTTCTGGCAACGAAGTCCTTAAGCTCCGCAATCTCCTTCTGCTGTTTATTGT
>CAVFAM010000052.1:0-9728 GCA_963620375.1 Bacteroidaceae bacterium | reverse complement strand
AGATGGTGTTATTGCTCCTGGCTACACAGATGAGGCTCTTGAGATTTTAAAAGCAAAGAAAAAAGGAAACTACTGTGTTATCGAGATTGACCCGGATTACGTTCCTGCTCCAATCGAGAGAAAGGATGTATTTGGAATCACATTTGAGCAGGGAAGGAATGAGTTAAACATCGATGAAAACTTCTTCTCAAATATCGTAACAGAGAACAAGGCTCTCACAGAGCAGGCAAAGATTGACCTTGCTATAGCCATGATTACACTTAAGTATACACAGTCAAACTCAGTATGTTATGTAAAGGGTGGTCAGGCAATCGGTATCGGTGCTGGACAGCAGTCACGTATCCACTGTACAAGACTTGCAGGCTCAAAGGCAGACAACTGGTGGCTCAGACAGTCTCCACAGGTGCTGGGACTTCAGTTTGTGGACAATATCAAGAGAGCAGACCGTGACAACACCATCGACCTCTATATGGGTGAGGATTATATGGATGTGCTTGCTGAGGGGGAGTGGCAGAAATTCTTTAAGGTTAAGCCAGATGTATTTACAGCAGAGGAAAAGAGAGCATGGCTTGATAAAAACACTGATGTTGCACTGGGCTCAGATGCCTTCTTCCCATTTGGGGATAACATTGAGCGTGCCCATAAGAGCGGTGTAAAATATGTGGCACAGCCAGGCGGCTCTGTAAGGGATGACCATGTAATCGATACATGTAATAAATACGACATGGTTATGAGCTTTACAGGAATCCGTTTGTTCCATCATTAATATATATTATATAAAATTAATTGCCCCAAAGAGTTACAGCTCTTTGGGTTTTTTATGTTGCCAGTATCGGGGCGGTGACGTTATAATATACAATTAGTATGATATATTTACAAGGGAGAAAATTGAGTGAAAAATAAGCGCAGCCTTATAATAAAGGTAATTAGTCTGGTGGGAGTGCTTACAGCGGTAAGCTCTGCAATCATAATATTTGGAAACAGCAGGGATAAGATAGCAGCAGATACAGACAGTACAGTAGTTATAACTAATGCAGCAGGTACAGACAGTGCAACAGCTGCAGATGATACAGCGGATGCAGGAAATACAAGCAGTGTAGGAAATACAGGCAATGCAGACAATATATTGATTCCGGATATTGATACCCCGGAAAGCCTTATAGAGCTTAAGGACAAATATCCTGAAACAGCAGAATTTGTTGGTTCATATTCAAAATACTATAATTGTGACTTTGACATAGATTTAACAGACGAGGTGACAGAGGGGGAGATTCCACTTTTTATACAGTGGGATAAGCGATGGGGATATAAGACCTATGGCAATGACTTTTTCGGTGTAAATGGATGTGGCCCTACATGTCTTTCCATGGTGGTATGTGGGCTCACGAATGATACCAGCTGGGATCCTTATAGTGTAGCTGAATTTTCAATGGAAAATGATTATTATGTCAAAGGGCAGGGAACATCATGGAATCTGATGACAGAGGGAGCCAGAAATCTGGGGCTTACAGTTGAGAGCGGCAGGATAACCCAGTGGTATATCGAGCACAATCTGTCAAGCGAATTTCCTATGATATGTTCCATGGAGCCAGGTGATTTTACATATACAGGGCATTTTATTGTGCTAACAGGTATAGATGAGGATGGAAAAATAATAGTTAATGACCCTAATAGCTATATAAACAGTGATAAGCATTGGGATATACTTGACTTATTACCACAGATAAAGAGTATATGGTGTTACAGGAGGTAAGGTCTATATATGGCATTACAGTTTATTCTCGGAAATTCAGGGAGTGGAAAATCTGAGTATATTTACAGAAAAATAACCAAAGAGGCGGCAGACAATATCACGAAGAATTATCTTGTGATTGTTCCAGAGCAGTTTACAATGCAGACACAGAAAAAGCTGGTAGAGCTGTCAAAGAACAAAGCCATTATGAATATTGATGTCCTGTCTTTTCAGAGACTGGCATACAGGGTATTTGATGAGCTGGGCATAGGCAATATCAAGGTGCTTGAGGAAACAGGCAAGAACCTGGTTCTAAGAAAGGTGGCCCAGGGGATAGAGGACAGGCTGACTGTGCTAAGACCAAACATAGGCAGAATGGGATATATAAGTGAGGTAAAATCGCTTTTGTCTGAGCTTATGCAGTATAATGTCGCCCCAGAGCAGCTGAGGGCATATATAAATTCAGGAAAACTGTCACCTGTACTGGCAGCAAAGCTGTCTGATGTGCTGGTTATGTATGAGGGCTTTAATGACTTTATGAAGGATAAGTACATAACCGCAGAGGAGCTTTTAAATGTCTTAAAGGATGTGGCAGCTGACTCTGGAATACTTAAGGAGTCTGTGATTGTGTTTGATGAGTTCACAGGCTTTACCCCGGTGCAGAATGAGCTCTTAAGCAGACTGCTTAAAATCACTGAGCAGATATATGTGACACTTACAATAGACTCAAGAGAAGAGAAGGCATTTTACAGCTGTGCAGGCATGCATGAGCTGTTTTACATGCCTAAGAAAACCATCATGGCACTCACCAAAATGGCGGGAGAGCTTCATGTAGACGTGCTTGAGCCTGTTGTGCTGGAAGGAAAGAAGGAATACAGGTTTAAAGAATCTGAGGAGATGTTTTTCTTAGAGCAGAATCTTTTCAGGAAAAACGGCAGTAAGTATGATAAGGAAGTTACAGACATTACACTTACTAACTGTAAGAACCCCAAAGAGGAGCTGGTGTATGCAGCAAGGCTTATAAATGACTATGTACAGAATAAGGGAGTAAGGTATAAGGAGATTGCCATTGTAACTGGTGATGTGGAGAGCTACAGCAACTATATAGAGAGGATATTTGGGCAGTACAATATACCATTCTTCCTTGATACGACAAAGGATATTTTGTTTCATCCTTTTATTGAGTTTGTCAGGGCTGTCCTTGAAATAATAGAAAAGGACTTCTCGTATGAGGCCGTGTTCAGGTTCTTAAGATGTGGCTTCTGTGACATATCTGAGGGAGAGATTGACAGACTGGAGAACTACATACTGGCAACTGGAATCAGGGGAAGGTCAGCCTGGAGCAAAAGGTGGCTTAGAAGCACACGCAATAAGGCTGAGTATGACTTAGAGGAGATGAACGGTCTGAGGGAGGCTGTATATGGACTTTTAGAGCCTGCGGTAATGGTTTTCAGAGATAAAAACTCAGATGTGAAGCAGGAAATAATTGCCCTGTATGAGCTTTTTGTAAGGCTTGATGTGGAAAACAAGCTCGCCCAAAAGGAAAATGAGCTTTTAAAGCTTGGTGAACAGGTAAAATCAAAGGAATATGGTCAGATTTACGGTATAGTCATGTCCCTTTTTGAAAAGTATGTAACAATACTTGGAGATGAAAAAATAGGAATAAGGGAATTTACAGAGATACTGGATGCAGGCTTTGACGCAGCATCCGTTGCGGCAATCCCACCGGGCTATGATAATGTGACGGTTGGAGATATTGAGCGAACCAGATTAAATGGTGTAAAGATTTTATTTTTTGTGGGCGTAAATGACGGAATAGTTCCAAAGAGTAATACAAAGGGTGGAATAATATCCCAGTACGAAAGGGAAGCCTTAAGGGAGATGGATATAGAGCTTGCACCTGGAGCAAGGGAGCTTACATTTATACAGAGATATTATCTGTATCTGAACATGACAAAGCCTTCAAACAAGCTGCATATCAGTTATTCAAGGCTTGATGCCACAGGAAAGACCATACTGCCGTCTTATTTGGTGGGAGTGCTGAAGCGCATGTATGGAAAGCTCTCAGAGCAGACCGTGCTTGAGGTGAATGATACGCTTGATATTTCATCGGAGCAGGCTGCCAGAAACTATCTGCTATACAATGAACCGGATGAGAGATGGTATGCTATTGCCAGATATTTTTACGATAAGGATAGGGATGAGCTGGAGAGGCTTATCATGGCAAAGTATGCTGGTTTTACCAATAATCCAATCAGTGAGAATGTGGCAAGGGCAGTATATGGCAGCCATATAGAGGGCAGTGTCACACGGATTGAGCAGTATGCCAGATGTGCCTATGCCTATTACCTTAAGTATGGTTTAAGGCTTAAGGAGAGGGAGATAAGGGGCTTTGAAAGTGTTGATATTGGAAATATATATCATGAAGCACTGAAGCGCTACAGCATGAAGCTTGAAAACTCAGAGGCTGACTGGTTTACTGTAAATGATGAGACCAGGGAAGAGCTGGCTGGGCTGTCTATGGAGGAAGCCCTTGAACCATATGCTTTTGCAGATGATTCTGTAACAAATGAAGCAAGGCATATGATGGAGCGGATGAAGAGCATATTTTCCGAGACTGTCTGGGCACTTACAACCCAGGTCAGAAGAGGCAGATTTGTGCCAAAGGATTTTGAGATGTCGTTCAGTGATGGGGCAGAGCTTAGTGATTTACACTTTGACTTTGGCAATAACAGAAGCCTTGACCTGGGAGGCAGGATAGACAGGGTGGATACCTGCCTTGACAACGATAAGATGTACGTCAAGGTAGTGGATTACAAATCTGGCAGTACGCAGTTTGACCTGTTAAAAATATACGAGGGCACCCAGCTGCAGCTGGTGGTCTACTTAAATGCGGCAATAGAAAAAAACAAGCTGATACATCCGAAAATAAAGCCTGCACCAGCAGGAATCCTGTATTACCACATAGATGATCCTATTATTGAAGCTGCGGATAATCTGACTGAAAAGGAGATAGATGATATAATCTTAAAGAAGCTGAGACCAAATGGAGTGGTGGGCAGCGAAGAGGCTATATACAGGGCTATGGATAAGGATTTTGAGTCAGAATCCCTGGTAATTCCTGTGCAGATAAACAAGAATGGTTCCCTGTCACAAAGATCAAGTGTCATGTCACAGGATGAGTTTGAGGTTGTGAGACAATTTGCAGCTACAAAGATAGAAGAGCTGGGGCAGGATATGTTTGACGGCAATATAGATGTCAACACCCAAAACTGCAGATACTGTGCATATGAAAGTGTCTGCGGTGTAAAGGCAAAGCTTCCGGGGCTTGAAGAAAAGACCAGCGAAAAGCTTGAAAAAAAGGATGTCATAGATAAGATGATAAAGGCAAATGCTATAAGAGCTGCCAGAAATGAGGAATAGATTGTGGGAGTAAAGTGGACTGAGGAACAGCAGAAGGTAATTGATTACCGGAACAGAAATATTCTGGTATCTGCGGCAGCAGGATCTGGTAAAACCGCTGTGCTGGTTGAAAGGATAATCCACAGAATACTTGAGGACGAAAAGCCTGTGGATATAGACAGACTGCTTGTTGTTACCTTTACAAAGGCAGCGGCGGCAGAGATGAGAGAGAGAATTGCCAGGGCGATAGAGACCAAGAGGCAGCTTGTAAATGAAGAGGGCAGGACAGACGAGAACCTGGAAAAACAGGCTTCTCTTATTCATAATGCCCAGATAACCACTATAGATGCCTTCTGCCTCTTTGTTGTAAGAAACCATTTTGAGGAGATTAATCTGGACCCTGATTTCAGGATTGCAGACAGTGGTGAGGTGACCCTGCTTGAAAATGATGTGCTGTCGGAGCTTTTTGAGGATAACTACGGAAGAGAAGACAATGATGCTTTTCTTAAACTCATAGATTCCTACTCATCAGGCAGAAATGACAATGCTGTGAAAGAGATGGTCTTAAAGATATACCATGAGGCTGAGAGTGCATCATGGCCTTTAAAGTGGATAGAAAAGCTGGTACATATCTACCATGTAAAGGATGAGGAGGAGTTCTTACAGACAGACATGGTAAGGGATATTACTTCCTATGTGCTTATGATGATGGAGGAGTACAGGCAGGAGCTTATGTCGCTTGCAGAGAGAGCAAAGGCTGTGCCGGGACTGGAGAAGTATGCAGCAACGCTTGATAATGATATAGAGCTTCTGGCACCTCTTAAGGAGCTTTCGGATTTTCCAGCACTTAAGGACTTTTTTGATGGATTTAAGATGCCGCCAATTGCAGCTATACGGGGCTTTGATGGTGACGAGGCAGCCAGGGAGAGCATCAAGAACTCAAGAAACGCAGTGAAAGAGGGCATAAACAGTATAAAGAGTGCCTATTTTGTCTCGGATATTAAGTCTACAGTGGAGCAGATAAAGAGGCAGGCTGGGACAGTGGATGAGCTTGTCAGACTCTCCTACGAATATAACAGGCTCATGGATGCAAGAAAGCGGGAAAAAAGAATTGCAACCTTTAGTGATATTGAGCATTTTGCCTTAAAGATACTTGTCAATGAGGAGACGATGGAGCGCACAGAGACTGCAATCCAGTTTTCTAAGCATTTTGAAGAGATAATGATTGATGAATATCAGGACAGCAATCAGGTGCAGGAGGATATTATGACTGCAATCTCAAGATGTGCTGATGGGCAGAACAATATGTTTATGGTCGGCGATGTGAAGCAGAGCATATACAGATTCAGACAGGCAAAGCCAGAGCTTTTTATGAAAAAGTACAATAGCTTTGAGCTTAGCGAGAGTGAAAACCAGAGGATTGACCTGCATAAGAATTTCAGAAGCCGGAAGGAAGTCATAGATTTCTGCAATGATGTATTTTACAAAATTATGGCGGCTGACCTGGGAAAGGTGGCCTATGATGAGGATGCAGCACTTTATTGCGGCGCAGCCTATGAGGCTGCCTCTGGCATGGAGCCGGAGCTTATTCTGGCTGATTTAAAGGACGAGGGGCTTTCAAATACCCTGCAGGATGAGGACAGCAAGGCGGTGAGAATAGAGGCACTTATGACCGCCAGAAGAATACAGGATCTGGTGGAAAAGGGGGCTAAATACTCTGACATAGTCATTCTTACAAGAAGCCTTTCAGCCTGGGGAAGTGAGTTTGCAGATGTCTTAAAGGACTGTGGCATACCTGCCCATGTCACTTCACAGATGGGATATTTTTCTGCCTATGAGGTGCAGATAGTGCTTTCCATGCTAAGAATCCTTGATAATCCATACCAGGATATACCTATGGCAGCAGTACTCAAAAGCCCGATTGTGGGACTGGATGATGAGGAGCTTGCGGAAATCAGGGTAGAGAATAAGGAGGGGGCTTTTTCAAAGGCTCTGGCAGGTATTCTTCAGGGGCAGGAGAAGGACGAGGAGGACACCAGAGAGGTTAGTCCTGCATTACAGAGGTTTGTTACAACTTACAGAGAACTCAGGGCAGCAGTAAGTGATACACCGATTCATACATTGATAGAGCTGGTGCTTGACAAGACTGGCTTTGGAAGCTATGTGGCAGCTATGCCGTCCGGAAAGCGCAGACAGCAGAATCTTGAGATGCTTTTTGAGATGGCGGTAAACTATGAGAGCACCAGCTACAAGGGACTTTTTCATTTTGTGAAATATATTGAGACCCTGCAGAAATACGAGGTGGATTTCGGTGAGGCAGAGACCATATCAGAAAATGATGATGTCGTCAGAATCATGACCATCCACAAGAGTAAGGGTCTGGAATTTCCAATAGTCTTTGTCAGTGGCGTGGGTAGAAAGATGAACCAGAGAGACACCCAGGATACACTCGTGCTGCACCCGGAGCTGGGACTGGGCTTGACAGAAATGATTAAAAAGCCTCGTGGAAGGCTTAAGCAGAATACACTGATAAGGTCAGAGCTGGCAAGGCAGTTAAAGTATGAAAATCTGGGTGAAGAGCTCAGGGTATTGTATGTAGCCCTCACACGAGCCAGGGAAAAAATAATCCTTACAGGAACTGTAAGTGATTATGCAAAGCTTCTGAGCAGATATACTGGAAATAAAACCCCTATGCAGCCAATTACATTTGGGCAGAGGTCACAGGCACAGACCTATCTGGACTGGATACTGCCGGCGGTGCTTTCATATCCTGATAAGTATGATGTTACACTAAAAAGTGGAATGGATATGGCTGTGAGGGAGGCTAGGGAGCTTGCTTCATTTGAAATAGATAAGGATACACTGGTAAAAAACATATCGGAGGTTGAACCAGAATCAGTTGAAGAAATATCAAGGTATTTTGATTTCGAGTATCCGTATAAATCTGATGCAGCTAAAAAGAGCAAATATTCTGTATCTGAATTAAAGCATGACTCTATGCTTCAGAAATATGATTATGAAAAGGGCGAGGCGGAGAAACCGAATTTCCTGCTTGATGAGAGGAAAAGCTATATTCCATCCTTTATGACAGATAAGGACAGCGGTGACAGGAAAGCCAATCAGGGAGCACTCAGGGGAACTGCGGTACACAGGGTCATGGAATGCCTTGATTTTGGCAGGCTTTATGACGTGCTGGCAGCAGGGGAAGAGGCCTCTTGTGATGACAGGGTAAGTGAATTTGTACAGGCTGAGATTGACAGGATGCTGTCGGATAAGCTTATAGATGAGGATATGTACAGGCTTGTAAGACCAGATATGATATGCAGATTTGCAGAAAGCAAAGTGGCTTACAGGATGGCAGAAGCAGATAAAAACAAGCTGCTGTTTAGGGAGAAGCCCTTTGTCATGGACTATGACGGAGCCCTGCTTCAGGGAATAATAGATGCCTTCTGGCTTGAGGAGGGAAAGGTAATAGTGCTTGACTATAAGACTGACAGGGTAAAAAGCCCGGATGAGCTTGTCCTGCGCTATAAGACCCAGCTTGATATATATGGTGATGCCCTGTCAAGGATTTTTGACAAGGACAAGAGCGAGGAGCTTATTTATTCATTTAGATTACAGGAGATTATAGAAATTGAGTAGAATTATATTAGCATCGGCATCCCCAAGGAGAAAGGAGCTCTTAGAGCAGGTAGGCATCGAGTTTGAAATCTGTCCTGCAAAGGGAGAGGAAGTAATCACAAAGACAGTACCATCTGAGGTGGTCTGTGAGCTGTCAGAGCAGAAAGCCATGGAGGTGGCACAGCTTATCACCCAGTATGATGAGGCACACAGGGATATTACAACACCGGCAGACATAATGGTAATCGGGGCAGACACAGTTGTGGCATACGGCAGTCAGATTTTGGGAAAGCCAAAGGATGAGGAGGATGCCAGGCGGATGCTCACAATGCTGGCTGGAAATACCCACAGTGTATATACAGGAGTGACCCTTGTCTTTATCGATAAGGACGGCAGGGCAGGGAAAAAGACCTTTTATGAAAAGACAGATGTGGTAATGCACAAGATGTCACAAAAACAGATAAGCGATTATATTGCAACAGGAGAGCCCATGGATAAGGCAGGCTCCTACGGCATACAGGGAAAATGCGCCATATATGTAAAGGAGATACATGGAGATTACAATAATGTAGTAGGGCTTCCTGTGGCAAGACTCTATCAGGAGCTGTTTGCTATTGGAATTGATATGTATTTATGGTAAAATTTCCTTGATTAAAATTATTTTTTTGAAATATTGCGGAGGTGCAGGATGTACGAATATGATGAAGAGGTTTTAAACACATTTTTGGAGAATCAGACCCAGCTTTTTTCAGAAGAGGTAGCAGATTCGCCAGAGACAGCAGAGGAGTTTCTTGAGGACTGTATGGCTGTGGTTTGCAAGAACCTAAAGGAAGTAAGAGATTATTTTGATGAGGCAGGCACTGACATAGCAGGAATGTCTGATGATGAACTGCTTGAGCAGAGTGAGGTATTTTCACTGCCAAGCGGAAGATTTCTGATTGTAGAAGGATAGGAAACCGGAAGGAATTACGAC
>CAVFAM010000051.1:0-3795 GCA_963620375.1 Bacteroidaceae bacterium | reverse complement strand
AGCATGCTGTGTATATCTTTAATCATATAACCAATCGACATAGACTGCTGGTACATGTCGTTTGTGGTACACCACACATTCCCATCCTTCACAGCCTTAAAGTCTGCAAGCACAGGGCACTTGTCAATCAGCTCGTCAACTGAGCTTAGCTCACCATCTATGGTACTATTATATATTATATAATCTGCGTCTTTTGCGCCATTATAAAATTCCTCAACCTGCATATTCATTGTAGACCGCTTGGAATCAGCTTCTCCCAGATTTTCAAATATGTACCTGCCACCTGCAAGCTCAATCATCTTTGGAATATAGTCATTGCTCTGGCGTACCTGAACCAGTCCATTAGAAGTAATATAGAAAAAAGCAACAGTCTTTCCTGTATTCTGATTTGAAGTCACACTATCCAGTATGTCAATCTGCTCATCAAATATCTGCCGGGCTTCCTCCTCTTTATCAACCAGGGCACCGAAAAACTTAATCCATTCCACTCTGCCCATAGGATGTGACTCATAGCTTGAATACTCCACCAGCACAGGAATATCAAAGCTTTCAAGCATCTCAATAACCTCCGGTGAGTGAAAAATCATAGAGTTTTCAATAGCAAGTGAACACCCCTCAGACACGATAAGCTCATAATCAGGCTTGCTGTATTTGCCCGCATATATAAGGCTTCCATCCTCCATCGCCTGCTTTGCCTCATCCACATACCAGTTGTCCTCTGTCTGGCTTGAAAAACGCAGAGTATCTATGACATCCAGCTTACTGAAAATATCCATGACAGCAGATGAAACCAGATACATATTCTCTACCGGCTGCTTTAAAACAATTATATCATCATCCACATTCTGTGGGATTTCCTCATTCTCCGGCACTAGCAGTATCTGAGTGCCATCCATGGTTTTAAGCAGCTTATAGCCGCCCTCATAATAATCAACGGAGAAATTTTCAGCATACAAAAGCTCCATAGACCACACTGGCTCCATCCCCTTCCAATCCACAGCTTTTTTCTGGTCTGCTGACTCTGCCAGAACATTTTCTGTAGAATCGGAAGAAGGACTGCCGCAGCCAGAAAGCCAAAGCAGTCCCATCAAAAACAAACATAATATTATTGTTATATTTTTTCTTCCTCTCATGTAAGTAACCTCTTGCAGCTTCTATTAGTCAGCCTCTGTGACTGTCTCCGGATGAAAAGTAATAGTATACTCAATCTCGTGTGGCTTGCTCATGGCTACTGTGTCACCGATTACAGTCATAGGCTCATCAAGTGAAGCCACAGGAATCTCGAAAACAGAATTACCATCCTCATTTACAGGAAGGTACTTCTCTCCATCTACAAGCATGTAGTCATAGTTAGGGCTGCTCCACTCGAATGTAGCAGTTATATTTCCAGCAGAAACATTTATTGTTGCAGGAGAAGAAATGCTCGCCTTTCCGCTTCCACCTTCAAAATCAAGTTCTACTGTATAAGTACCATCAGAAAGCTCTTCCATAGGCTCAGGGTTAGTAACCTTAACCTTGTGGTCATACCAGACCCCCTTAGTACCGATAAGAGCCAAATCAAACTCCTCGTCAAGCGCAGGAACAGGCACATCAAAGCCATACACTTCCTCAGTCATGCCATCAGAATATGTAACAGTATCAACAACAGGCTCTAAAAGCTCAGCACCATCCTTCTGGGCATCCTCAGCCAGACCATAGAACAGATTGACAATATTCTTTGAAGTCAAAGAAATATGAATCGAAGCCTTGCCATCCTTTACAGTTAAAGTGCCCTTGCCATCACAAGCCTCGTTTACATGAAACATAGAGCTGTCAGTCTCAAATTCAGCCGAATACACGCCATCCTCTAAATCAATAACGCCCTCTGCATCAGTAGTCTTGTCCGCATCCACCTCTGTGTCATCACCACTTCCAAGTGCTTCTGAGCTGTCCTGTACAGCATCAATCACAGTTTCAGTGTTTACATCTGAAACTGTCACATCATCCTTACTACCACAACCCACCAATAAGGCACCTGTCATAAATAAAACCGCAACTATTGAAATACGCTTTTTCATCCTAAAATAAACCATCCTAACTATATTAATAACTACTTAACTATAATAATAGCAATAATGCTTAAACCCAAACTTCCCTCAAAGCATCCATCTACCGACCAGACATACAGTTGTTTTCCAGAACAAAATATGAACTGCGGCGGGTTTCCAAAAGTCTATGCAACGGAAACCCATTACCAAATCTAAACCCGCTATCTGCGATAAATCCCGCCGCTGACTTCATATTTTTTCTGGAAAATACACTGTATGCCAGGTCGGTTACACAACCTTCATGGGGAAGTTTGCGAAACTAACCATATGTATGCTGTCCCAATCTACTGGTTGATAGCATCAGTTGTATGCTGCACATAAATCTTCTCAATATCAGCAATAGAACCAAGTCCGGCAATCTGTGTATCTACACTGTCAAACTTACCAGAAGCAGTAAACATGCTCTTCCATGAGTCATCATCATCGCCAGCCATATCATTATTTGCATGGTCTCCGGCAACAACCATAAGTGGACGAAGGATAACCTTTGTGTAGCCAGCCTCTGCAACCTTATCGATAACAGCCTCACATGCTGTGTCCTCTGGCTCACCCTCTACAGTACCGATAAATACATTGTCATAGCCCAGGTCTTCCATCTGTGCCTGCATCTGGCTGTATGAAACCTTTGCTACATGAGCTGTACCATGACCCATGAATACGAATGCCACACCATCCTCTTTTGCAGCTTCAAGACTGTCATAGCCTGCTGTCTTAACAGCCTCTACTGTAAGTGTCTCTGCAACAGCCTTCTTGTCAGCATTGATTACTGTAGCGTCAGCTCCTACCTCTCCAAGAAGTGGCTCTGCAACCTTTACTGTCTCAAAGTTATCCTTGTACTCCTCAACAGCATCCACAAGCTCATCATACTCTGCTCCATGCATTAAGTGAGTAGGCTGAACAACCAGATTCTTTACTCCGTTATCTACTGCACGCTGCAATGCCTGCTCTACATTGTCAATCTTTTCTCCATCCCTTGCCTGTACATGGTTGATAATAATCTGAGCTGTAAATGCTCTTCTTACAGACCAGTCAGGGAAGGCTTCCTGGATAGCATCCTCGATTCCCTTGATATCAGCTACACGGCTGTCATTAAATGATGTACCGAAGCTTACTACAAGAATCTCATTATCTCCGATTTCGTCCTGATTGCGTGGGTCATCCATACTGGCATCTCCTGTATCTCTTCCAAAATAATCCGGGTCTGCATTCTCACCCTCTACTAATTCCTTCTGGGCATCTGTGAGCGCATCCCATGCTGCCTTTGCAGCCTCACACTGGGCATCTGTGTCATCTGTTCTCTCCTGAACATATATAGCATCAATAAGCGCTGCCACCTCATCCGCTGCCTTCTGGTCTGCATCTGCGTCAGACTCAGTGTCTGCTGCTGTGTCCTCTGCTGCCTGTGTACTCTCCTGAACAGCGTCATTTGAAGCTGCCTTGTCTGTGCTTCCACAGCCAGCCATGCATGATGCTGCCATAACCATAGTCATCAATAATGCTACTACTCTTTTTTTCATTTTGTCCTCTTTTCTGCAGTATACTGCCTTATATTAATCAAATATATATAGCTGTATACTGAAGCCCGAACTGCCATCAAGGTCCAACCGAACCTGCCACTGGCAGCTTCTCTGGATGCATGGCAGCAACAAAATAAAAACCCTTTACTATATCTGTAAAGGGTCTGAACGCATAACAATAAAATCCTTAA
>CAVFAM010000050.1:0-3533 GCA_963620375.1 Bacteroidaceae bacterium | reverse complement strand
TCTATATCAATGACTCCCTCTGTGTCTCCCAAAATCTGCGCAACATCTGCTGCCAGCTCCTGAAGCTTATCCAGGTCGTTTCCCTTGATTTTCACAGAAATACCTGAACCGAAATACGAGGTCATATCCATTGATGATGTATCTGTGCTGATATCACAGTCCATATCCTTGGTCTTTTCTGCAATCTGGTCTGCAACCTCTGAGGATGTCACATCTGAGTTTTCGTCCAGAATAATATACATGCTGACAGAATCTGTGGACGAGCTCATAAGACTCATTGTAGAGCTGCCTCCTGCTGTGGCACCGATTGTCTCTATTCCATCTATATCTGATATCCTGTCCATAACCTCATCAGACAGGGCTGTAAGCTCATCAAAATCAAGCTTCTCGTCCTCCTTTGGAGCAATGGTTACGGACAGCTGGTTTGTCTCCATATCCATATCCATAAAGGTCATTCCCTTTGATATACAGCCCCAGGCTGATACAATCAAGAGGGCAATGGCTGCGATAAATACAACTGGCTTAAATCTGAGGCAGAGCTCAAGGAATTTTCCATAAGCCTCCTTCATGGCATCAAACCATGGATGCTTGATTTCCTTGGTATTTTTAAGCACTCCACATGCCATGGCAGGCACAAAGGTAAGTGCCACCACAAGGCTTGCTATAAGTGTAAAGGCTATTGTAAGTGCCAGATCCACAAAGAGCTGTCTGGTAATACCCTCTGTAAAAATAATAGGTGCATAGACACTGATGGTGGTAAGTGTGGAAGCTACAATGGCTCCGCTCACCTGACTGGCTCCCTTCACAGCAGCCTCTTTTATGGAATATCCCTCGCCTCTTAAACGATAGATATTCTCAATTACAACTATCGAATTATCAACCAGCATTCCTATGCCAAGCACCAGACCCGACATGGAAATCACATTTAATGTTATTCCTGTAAAATACATAACCACTACAGCTGCAATTACAGAAAGCGGTATTGAGCATGCAATTACTATGGTAGGCTTTATGTCCTTTAGGAAAAGCATAAGCACTATCACAGCGAGTATTGCACCAACAATCATATTCTCCACTACACTATCCACAACCAGATCAATATATACACCCTGGTTCATAAGTACAGAGATACTTAAGTTTTCATCCTGGGCTTCAAGTGTATCAAATTTATCCAGTACCCTGTTTGTCACATCTCCGGTAGAATAGCCGGTCTGCTTCTCAAGGGAGAGGATTATTCCCGGGTTGCCGTTTACGACAGCATATGACTCGTCAGAGTTATCAACGATTTCTATGTCTGCTACATCCGATACATGGATTGCATCCACACCGTCAAGCCCCATATCCATAAGGACGAGATTTTCCAAATCCTCAATGGAATCAACTGTATCCCCAATCTTGACTATATACTGGGTTCCATCCTCTGAGTTCACATATCCTGCCGGCATACTGAAGTTCTGCGCAACTAAGAGTGAGGACAGGGTATCTATTGACAGCACAGTGTTTAAATCTGCCTGGTCAAGTGCAGAATCCTTAGTCTCCTCCAGCTGTGATTTGGCATCCTCCAGGGAATTAGCCGCAATGGCAAGCTGGGCAGACTGCTGTCCTATATCAATAGCTCCCAGGGCAGCCTGTGAGTTTATGGTATCCAGCGCATCCTCCAGAGACAGCTTGCCCTCCTCTATCTGGGCAAGTCCAGTCTCTATTGCACTTATTCCGGCATTTACCTGGGCTATCGTGCCAGACACTGCTGCGCTTGCAGCTGGTAAATCCTTGTATGTAGTTACTGTTATTCCCATTGCAGATAGCTGGCCAAACTGGGATGCAATCTGTGTATTTGCTGTATCAATAGCGGTCTGCGCTATAAGCTTCTGGTTTTCAAGCTCCTGTATCTGGGAGCTGGTCTCGTCAATTCCCATGCCCTTAAGCTGGTCGATTGCCTGGTCAAGCTGTCCTATTCCATTTTCGGCTGCACTTAGCGCCTGATATGCCTCTGAAAATTCTCCTGTAGATGAATCTCCATTCTTGTATACAAAGCTGTCTATTCCTGATTTTACAGTGTTGAGCAGGTCTCTCTGGGTCTTTAACTCCTCAAGCTGCTTTTCCAAATCTGACTGGGTCTTTAAAAGCTCTGTCTTTTTATCCTTTATGGTATCAACCCCGGCAGAAAGCTGGTCTTTTGCACTGCTTATAGCATTCTGCCCGCTCTCGATTTGTGATGAGGCACTATCCATCTCACTCTCTGCATCATCAAATTTTGACTCGATGGCAGACTGGATTTTCTCATTTAAGGCATCTATTTTTTCCTGATTGAGAGTAACCTGAATACTCTCCTCAAGCTCTCCTGTCGCACTTACAGATGCCACACCCTCTATACTCTCGATGCTTGGAATAAGCTCATTTTCCACATAGTCTGTAATCTGTGATGAGTCCATATCCTTGACATCCACGGCAGCCATCACTATAGGCAGCATATCCGGGTTAATCTGCATAATAACAGGTGTTCCCACTCCGTCATCCCATGAGGCTGACAGCTGGTCAAGCTCCTGCTGTATCTCTATAACCACAGAGTCCATGTTGGCATTCTGCTCATACTCACATGTCACTATTGAGTAGCTGTTGTAGGACATTGAGCTTACATTCTTGATATTTGAGGTGGTTGCCATCGCCGACTCAACCGGCGCCGTAACATCCGTCTCCACCTCCTCCGGGCTTGCCCCTATATCTGTGGTGATAATCAGTGCGTACTGAAAGCTCATGTCTGGCAGTAAATCTGTTGTCATCTTTGACAACGATACTATTCCAAGCACGATAACCAGTACGACACCAACTAACACGGTGTATGGTTTCTTTACACTGTACTTTGAAAACATATTTTCCTCCTGATTCTATAAACAGGCAATCGTTAATTGCATGTGATTGTCTTTCTGACCGACCAGTCGGTCAGTGTGATAATAAAAATTATACTCAGCCAAAGCCCCTGCGCAAGGCAGATAATGGATTTTTTATATTCTTTTTATATTTGAAACATCTTGCAGAAAATATTGAGTGTGTTAAAATACTTTATATATTGATGGACATGACTTATAAAACAAGATATAGATAAAGGAGATATAACATGACAAGTGGTGGATTCTTAGTTTGGTTTTTCATATTTATTTTAATCGTGATTATCGTTGCTCTTATCGCAGTTATCGGAGCGGTTTCTGGAGCAGTTGCAGGAATCGTTGATGACGAGGACGAGCAGGAGGAAGAGGGAACTCTGTAGAAGAAACTATGAAGCTGGTGCATAGATGTATACATCTGTGTACCAGTTTTTTTGTGCCTCAGTATGCAGAAAAGCTGCCAGTGGCAGGTTTTCTGTATGCCAACATTTCTATAATCCAGAAAACCTGCCACTGGCAGCTTTTCTGGATACATGGCACCACAAAACGGACAGGTGATTTTCACCTGTCCGTCTTTATACCTTCTATATTGGATTTATGCCTACTGTCTCTTTTTCATTCCATAAGCAAATGCAGCTGTCACGATTGCAA
>CAVFAM010000049.1:0-2871 GCA_963620375.1 Bacteroidaceae bacterium | reverse complement strand
CATGTGAGCCTACCTCATGGTACTTGGTTGTGTGAACCATCCAGTCATATCCGTTTGCGTGTACCTCAAGCTCATAATGCACACCCTTAAAGATAAGAGAGGTTACATCCCCCTCCATATAGCCATCCTTAGGGTCTACAAGCTCCACATCCTCAGGTCTTATAACCACGTCCACAGGAGTATTGTTTCCAAAGCCTTCATCCACGCAGTCCATTTTAACACCGAGTATCTCAACCAGCTTATCATGTATCATGGTTCCGTCAATGATATTGCTGTGTCCGATAAAGTCGGCAACAAAGGCATTTTCAGGCTCGTTGTAGATATCCTCAGGAGTACCAATCTGCTGGATATAGCCCTGGTTCATTACGACGATTGTGTCTGACATGGTAAGAGCCTCTTCCTGGTCATGGGTTACATATACGAAGGTGATACCCAGCTCTTCCTTTAATCGGATAAGCTCATACTGCATGCTCTGTCTGAGCTTTAAATCCAGGGCGCCCAGAGGCTCGTCAAGGAGGAGCACCTTTGGCTCGTTAACGATAGCTCTTGCAATAGCGATACGCTGCTGCTGGCCGCCGCTTAAGGAGTCTACGGAGCGGTTCTCGTAGCCGTCCAGATTTACAAGCTTTAAGGCATATTTAATCTTGTCATCTATGTATGCCTTGCTTTTTTTCTTGATTTTAAGACCAAAGGCGATATTTTCAGCAATCGACATATGAGGGAAGAGAGAGTATTTCTGGAATACTGTGTTTAGGTTTCTCTCATTTGCAGGGAGGTTTGTAATATCCTTTGAGTCAAAGAGGATTTTTCCCTTGTCTGGGGTCTCAAAACCACCAAGAAGGCGCAGAGTAGTGGTTTTACCGCATCCGGAAGGTCCAAGCAGGGTCAAAAATTCATTTTCTCTTATATATAAGTTAAATTCATCAAGTATTAAGTTATTGTCGTATGACTTTGAAATGTCTACAAAATTAATAAGTTCTTTTTTCATCTCTGTAATTATTACCTTTCCTAGTATAAACAATTAAAAACTTGGTGGGGTTGAAACCCATATAAGCACAGCCTCACGGCTGCCTGTGTTTTTTATAAAATGCTTTTTGGCAGCCTTGAAATAAAAGGATTCCCCGGCCTTTACGGTATGATTTTTGCCGCCAAAATTAATTTTCACTGTGCCCTTAAGTACATAACCAAATTCCTCACTTTCGTGGGGAGGATATATCTCTGATACACCGCCTGCACGCAGCGTAAGGCGTACAGGCTCCATAGCATTGGACTGTGCATTGGGGACAATCCATTCTATGGTTGAATTCTTCTCTTCATCAATTTTCTCAAAATAATCGGAGGGCTTGAACACAATCTGTTCAGGCTCTGTGTCCTTAAAAAATTCCGCTGGTGTCATTCCAAGGCACTGTATTATGTCCAGAAGAGTGCCAACGGAAGGCGAGTTCTGATTTCTCTCAAGCTGGGAAATAAAGCCCTTGGTAAGCTCAGCACGGTCTGCAAGCTCCTGCTGGGTCAGCCCATATTGAATCCTAAGCTCCTTCATTCGGTGACCTATATCCATTTTCTGCCTCCGTAGTCTTAAAAGTTGATTTTTTGTTTACTAAAAATAAACTTGCAACATGAAATATTTTAATATAATATGGTTGAAAGTCAAGATGATTTTTGATATTATTTACTAAGTGCCGATATAGCTCAGTAGGTAGAGCGACGCCCTCGTAATGCGTAGGCCACCAGTTCGATCCTGGTTATCGGCTTTCGTGCTTTAATGAGCACAGTTTAGACAGAGAAGTTTGGAGAGGAAATAAAGATGAAAAAGAAGGAAAATATAATAGCATTGGCAGTTTTCTGCCTCGTATCAATTCTTATGATTGTGCTTTCAGTATGTGTTATAAAGATTTCAGTCGTAGCAGCCTGTCTGCTTGTCATAATCGAGGTCGGAATAGCAACACTGCTTCACAATGCTGAGATATGGATTCACGGAGTGTTTGTTATAGCAGAGATTATAGCAGGAGCACTCTTAAATAATATACTGCTTGTGGTATTCTGCATTGTAGTATATGTAGCAACATTGTTTACACTAAAGTATTTATATTCAGGAGAGAAAATTAATGGATAGTGACAGTTACAGTCGAAGGCAACTCGATGACCTTTTTATGAAAATGATTTCATATTATGAAGGAGACCCGAAGAGAATCCAGCACTTTACAAAAGTACACAGCTTTTCAAGAATTATAGGAATAGGAGAGAAGCTGGATGCAGGAACACTCTTCACACTGGAGGCTGCAGCATATACCCACGATATTGGAATAAAGGTAGCAGAAGAAAAATATGGTAGAAGCGACGGCAGACTGCAGGAGCAGGAAGGACCGATAGTAGCCCAGAAGATGCTGTACGAGCTAGGCTTTGAAAACTATATTATAGAAAGAATCTGTTATCTGATAGGACATCATCATACATATGACAGCATAGACGGCATGGATTATCAAATCCTGGTCGAAGCAGACTTCCTTGTAAATCTCTATGAGGATGAAGCCTCAGACAGAGCCAAGGAAAATGCCTATGCGCATATCTTTAAGACAGAGACCGGCAGGGAAATCTTCCGGAAGATGTTTGGATATGTGGAAGATAATTAAGTATGTGGGCATTTTAGTAGATGAATGAGAAATGTATATGAATATTCGTATATATTCATTCTGGCAAAAAATTAAATTTAGATGTAATTAAATTTGAATATAATATACACTTTGGCTATATTAAAGATAACGTAATATTGAGATAAAATATGACAACCCAAAATAAGAAGAGTTCCGAATTTTGGCTCTAAGTCAAGTGTTGGGGTGTGATTTTTTGAATCATGCCCCATTACTGGAT
>CAVFAM010000048.1:0-6450 GCA_963620375.1 Bacteroidaceae bacterium | reverse complement strand
ATCCTAATCGTATCAGGCACCCTATTAGAAAAAGTTATATATAAATCCTTGTGGTCAGACACCACCTATTATGTTGCTCACACCCGCCTGGAGCCCTTATATTTCATAGCAGGACTGGCAGTCCTAATCATTTTTGTATACCTGTTCAGGGAAAAAGGCTTAGGAGGCAGCTATCTGACAGGTGATGGGACAGGAGCAGTGTGCAGCTTGCCATTTAAGAAACGTATAAAAATAATGTTAGGAAGCCTTGTAATATGGCTTCTGATTTTTGTTTTAAATGCAGCTACATATGAGCGATTTGATGCCAATGGCATATGCTCAAGATTTTTATTTTTCGAAAAGGACTATACATGGGACGAGGTTACAACGTATAATGTAAAGGCTGGTTTTGATAATAGCTTAGAATTCAGTCTGATTACATCTGACGGCAGAAAGCATACTGTGACAGGCGGTTTTGTCATGACAATTTACGAGGAAGTGCCAGACCATATGTACGATTATGATTATACAGACTATATCATGGATGTTGTCACTCTGCTTCATGACAGGGGCATTAACCCTGATATTGACTGGAAAAAAGCAGAAAACGGCATGATGCAGTACTGGGCTGGGTACACTGAGGAGCTTCGCAAATGCAGTGAGTGAAAGTGAATCAACGTGTTTGACTGAATGGCAAATGCAGAGCATGAGTGCTGGCAGGTAAATATGCCTGCACACCAGCAATACAAAGTAGAATGGAGAAAATTTATGTCGCAAAAGATAGTGTTTTTTGATATAGACGGCACCATATGGGATGAGCACATGCGTATTCCTGAAAGCACCAGGCTTGCCATCACCAAGCTAAAGGAAAATGGTCACAAGGCTTTTCTCTGCACCGGCAGGGCGAGAGCGGCGGTTGTGTCAAAAGAATTATTTGATATGGGCTTTGATGGAATAATTGCGTCCTGTGGAACATACATTGAAATGGACAATGAGATTGTATTTGAGGAGCTTGTTCCGGATGAACTGGTGAGGAAAATAGTCTCAGTATTAAAGGAAAACAATATGCCAGTTGTGCTTGAAGGCTCAAGGGATTACTGGATAGATGAGGTCGGATTTGAGGAAGACCCTTATGTGGATTATCTGCGTGAGCTGATCGGAGAGCATGCGCATGTTTTAAACGAGTATTCAGAGAATATCAGGATAAATAAATTTTCTGCCGACATTATAGCAAATACTGATTATGATACGATAAAAGCCGAGCTTGGCGGACATTATGATATTTTGGAACATGCTGGTAATGTAGTTGAGTTCGTGCCAAAGGGATTTTCCAAGGCAACCGGTATCAAGTGGCTGTGTGATTACATGAAGCTTGATACGGCAGATACCTATGCTCTGGGTGACAGTGTAAATGATCTGGAAATGCTTGAGACAGTAGGTCATGGAATCGCCATGGGCAATGCCACAGACGTTGTGAAAAAGGCAGCGGAATACGTTACCGACAGTCTTTTTGATGATGGGGTCTACAATGCCCTCAGCCATTATGAGCTTATAAAATAATAAAATAAATATAAACTTACAATATCACTGTTGACATTAAAAAACAGCAGTGATATTTTATTAACAGAAAGAAATTAGCACTCGAAAGAAATGAGTGCTAACAGATATAAAAGGAGGAATTTAAAAATGAAATTAGTTCCATTAACAGACAGAGTAGTATTAAAGCAGTTAGAAGCTGAGGAGACAACTAAATCAGGAATCATCCTGACAAGCGCAGCACAGGAGAAGCCACAGGAGGCAGAGGTTGTTGCAGTTGGACCTGGCGGAATGGTAGATGGCAAGGAAGTTGTTATGCAGGTTAAAGAAGGACAGAAGGTTATCTATTCTAAGTATGCTGGAACAGAGGTTAAGCTTGAGGGACAGGAATACATCATCGTTAGACAGAATGATATTCTTGCAGTTGTAGAGTAATAAAATAAAGCAGTACATTTTAAAATAGAAATTTAAATAAGAAAGGTCGAATTAATCATGGCAAAGGAAATTAAATATGGCTCAGAAGCAAGAGCAGCTCTTGGAGCAGGTGTAGATAAATTAGCAAATACAGTTAGAGTTACAATCGGACCAAAAGGAAGAAACGTTGTATTAGATAAGTCTTTTGGCGCACCACTTATCACAAATGATGGTGTTACCATTGCAAAGGAAATCGAGCTTGAGGATGCTTTCGAGAACATGGGAGCACAGCTTGTTAAGGAAGTTGCTACAAAGACAAATGATGTAGCCGGAGATGGTACAACAACAGCTACAGTTCTCACACAGGCTATGGTTCAGGAAGGTATGAAGAACCTTGAGGCTGGTGCAAATCCAATCGTCCTTCGTCGTGGTATGAAGAAAGCAACAGATACAGCAGTTGAGGCTCTCAAAGAGATGAGCCAGAAGGTAACAGGAAAAGACCAGATTGCAAAGGTTGCAGCTATTTCTGCAGGTGATGAGTCTGTTGGTAACATGGTAGCAGATGCTATGGAAAAGGTTACAAATGATGGTGTAATCACAATTGAAGAGTCAAAGACAATGGAGACAGAGCTTGACCTTGTAGAAGGTATGCAGTTTGACCGTGGCTACCTTTCAGCATATATGTGTACAGATATGGATAAGATGGAAGCTGTACTTGATGACCCATACATCCTTATCACAGACAAGAAGATTTCAAACATTCAGGACATTCTTCCACTCCTTGAGCAGATTGTACAGTCAGGCTCAAGACTTCTTATTATCGCAGAGGATGTTGAGGGTGAGGCTCTTACAACACTTATCGTAAATAAGCTTCGTGGAACATTCAACGTAGTAGCTGTAAAAGCTCCTGGATATGGTGACAGAAGAAAAGCTATGCTTGAGGACATCGCAATCCTTACAGGTGGTCAGGTAATCAGCTCAGACTTAGGACTTGAGCTTAAGGATACAACAATGGATCAGCTTGGTCGTGCTAAGTCTGTTAAGGTTCAGAAAGAGAACACTGTAATCGTTGATGGCGCAGGAGACAAGGAGGCAATCAAGGGCAGAATCAACCAGATTCGTGGACAGATTGACGAGACAACATCTGAGTTTGATAAAGAGAAGCTTCAGGAGAGACTTGCTAAGATGGCAGGTGGAGTTGCAGTAATCAGAGTTGGTGCAGCAACAGAGACAGAGATGAAGGAAGCTAAGCTCCGTATGGAGGATGCTCTGAATGCAACAAGAGCAGCAGTAGAAGAAGGAATCATCGCAGGTGGCGGATCTGCATACATCCATGCTTCAAAGAAGGTATCAGCTCTTGCAGATACACTTGAGGGAGATGAGAAGACAGGTGCAAAGGTTATCCTTAAGGCACTTGAGGCTCCACTTTACTATATCGCAGCAAATGCAGGACTTGAGGGTGCTGTAATTATCAATAAAGTAAAAGAGTCAGAGGCAGGAATTGGCTTCAACGCAGCAACAGAAGAGTACGTTGACATGGTTGCAAGCGGAATCCTTGACCCAGTCAAGGTTACAAGAAGTGCTCTCCAGAATGCAACATCTGTAGCATCAACACTTCTTACAACAGAATCAGCAGTAGCAAACATCAAAGAGGACACACCAGCAATGCCAGCCGGCGGCGCAGGCATGGGAATGATGTAATTCAACTGACAAGTAGAATAACGGAAAGAGTCACATGCAAATTTATTTGCAATGTGGCTCTTTTTGTTATTCGACGCCCAGCATTTAGCGAGAATCTTAGCTGCGTAAGCAGCGGGAAAGGGCGCAGAGCGCCCGTGATTCGAGGTAAATGTTGGGTGGTCAGTTGAATAAACTTTTTATTTGACGAATGTCCGTATATGAGCAAGTAGCACGATAGTGCGGATTGCGAATATACGCCGGCTGGTATACCAGCCGGGTCTACGCTAACACAAAAATATACAAGCAAATGTTACGAATACGAACAACGAAGTTGGAGTATTCCACCAGAGAAAGCAGCGGGAAAGGGCGCAAAAGCGCTCGTGATTCAAGGTAAATGTACATTGGACTTTTACGCTGATAAACACTCAAAAAAATCCACAATTAACACCAAATTGGACCTTTTCCATAAAAATCAGCCATTTCTTTTCTAAATCTCTATTAAATACTAAAAATCAGCCGATTTTTAGTACCTAAACCAGTGATTTCAGCCAGAAAAGTCCAAAATACGTGAATACCATAATATATAAGCTGTATACATATAGGCAATATGCATATAGACAATATATACAGGCAACATACACATAAGCCATCTACAGATAGCTTATCCCCCTCTTGAAAATTCCACCTCATAATAGTATCATTTTATGCGAAAATGTACAGAACAGGAGGCAAACCCATGATAACAACCCGCACAGCAACCCCAGCAGACGCCAAAGCCCTGCTTGCCATATACACCCCTTATGTAGAGCAGACCGCAATCACCTTCGAGTACGACGTACCCACATTAGAGGAATTCAAATCCCGCATACAAACCACCCTCCAGAAATTCCCATACATAATAGCAGAGGAAGATAACCAGATATTAGGCTACGCATACGCAAGTCCCTTCAAGGAGCGTGCCGCCTACGGCTGGTCTGTAGAGACATCCATATATGTGAAGCAGAACGAGAGACAAAAAGGAATCGGCAGGCTTCTCTATGAAAAGCTGGAAGAAATCCTAAAGAAGCAGGGCATATTAAATGTAAATGCATGTATAGGCTACCCTCAGATAGAGGACGAGTACTTGACCCAGGACAGTGTGCGCTTTCACGAGAAGCTGGGCTATAGCATGGTAGGCACCTTCCACAAATGCGGCTACAAGTTTGGCAGATGGTATGACATGGTATGGATGGAAAAATTCATAGGAGAACATGACACAAGTGGTAACCAGCCAGAGGTCATACCTTTTCTTGAACTTGAAAATAATACACCCTTTTGAAAGATTGGTTACTATTTTATGAAAATCTCTGATGATAAAATAAATTCATCAAATGAAAGAGATATTTCAAACAGGAGGTATGTATTATGAGGAAAAAAGTTGTATCGCTCTTATTAGCAGCAACAATGGTAACTACAATGTTCACAGGATGTGGCGGAGACAAGACATCGGCAGATGCAGCTGGGGGAAGCACTGCAACAACCGATTCTGGAAGCTCAAGTGACGGTCAGATTACGTTAAAGGTATTTTCCAATCTGCCAGACCGTAAGAACGGACAGGGACTTGTAGAACAGAAAATTATTGATGAGTATATGGAAGAAAATCCAAATGTAACTATTGAAGTTGAGGCATTGGATGAGGAAGCCTACAAGACAAAGTTCAAGGCATACTCAATGGAAGGACTTCCAGATATCGTAAGTATCTGGGGACAGCCGGCATTCCTTGATGAGGTATTAGACGCAGGAGTGCTTGCAGAGTTAAACGAAGCTGATTATGCAGACTATGGCTTTGTATCAGGCTCACTTGAGGGATTCAAAAAGGATGGTAAGCTCTATGGACTTCCAAGAAACACAGACGTAGCAGGCTTCTATTATAATCAGAAGATGTTTGAGGATAACGGCTGGGAGGTTCCTGAAACCTATGACGAGTTATTAGACTTAGCAGGAACAATCAGTGATGCAGGATATATTCCACTTGCAATGGATGGAGGAGATGGCTGGCCAATGGCAGTATATCTTTCAGACTTGCTCTACAAGGTGGCAGGAGATGATTATGCAAGCATTGTAAGTAATGCAATTGCCAATGCAGATTTCACTGATGAGAGCCTTGTAAAAGCAACAGAGCTGTTAAAAGAGACTGCTGATGCAGGCTTATTCCAGAATGGATATGATTCACAGGATTATGCAACAGCCCAGAACCTCTTTATCAATGGTCAGGCAGCTATGTACTACATGGGAAGCTGGGATGCTTCAATGGCATTAAATGAGGATATTCAGGAAGATATCAGAACAAATATCAGAGTATTCACTATGCCGGTTGTAGATGGCGGCAAGGGCAAGGCTACAGACATTGCTGCATGGAATGGTGGTGGATATGGAGTATCTGCATCTTCAGAACACAAGGAAGAAGCTATTAAGTTCTTAAATTACATGTATCAGCCAGACAAACTCTCTAAATATGGCTGGGAGAATGGCGTAGGAATGTCAGCACAGGATCAGTCAGCATACATGACTGGTGATGAGACAGAGTTACAGATGCAGTTTGTAGATGCTGTAAACAATGCAACAAGCGTATCTGGTACACCTATTAATGACTGCGGACCATCTGCATTCAAGACAAGCATTGAGAGCCAGATTCAGAGTGTATCAAATGGCAGCATAAGTGTAGAGGATTTCCTCTCAACTATAGCAAAGGCATGCCAGTAATTATCAAAATTTTAAACCCTTCATAACTTTTCTTTCCCCGGGAGCCACAGAGAAATCTGTGGCTCCTTTTTAAAATATACATGTGTATACAAGACAATC
>CAVFAM010000047.1:0-6078 GCA_963620375.1 Bacteroidaceae bacterium | reverse complement strand
CAGGCACAGACACTTATCACTGTACTGGGAGACCTCTTCTATGTACAGATAGACTGTGAGCATCCATTTTTATTCTGGGTGACAAGTGCTGTGACAAGCTGTATGTTTACTTTATTCATGTATGCACTTACATATTCATTTGGAAATGTAGGAGAGGCTATTGCAGTCGTAGTAATGGTTATACAGGTTGCAGGAGCCGGTGGAACCTTCCCTGTAGAGGTGCTTCCAGATGTATACCAGGCTATATATAAGTTCCTGCCGTTTACCTATGCCATGAATGGCTTGAGAGAGTGTGTAGGAGGCTTCTATGGCAATTATCTGGCAGAGGATTTAAGCGTGCTGGGTATCTACATACTTATATCAGTTGGAATCGGTGCTTTGAGAAAGCCATTTGCAAAGCTGAACCATATGATAGAGGTGAGCAAGGAGAAGTCAGGACTTCTGATTTAAAGGTTTAAAGGGATAATTATTATAGAAACAAAGGTTATAGCGGCTATAATTATTTGATACTAGACAAAGAAAAATTATAGGACTAGAATAAACCTAGTTTTAGATGTGGAGGAAAATAGTATGGAAAAGAAAGATATTGACTGGTCAAACTTAAGCTTTGGCTATCAGGAAACAGATTACAGCTATGTATCAAATTATAAAGATGGAAAATGGGATGATGGACAGTTAACAAAAGACCATACAATCACACTCAATGAGTGCGCAGGAGTATTCCAGTATGCCCAGACCTGTTTTGAGGGTCTTAAGGCTTACACTACTGAGGATGGCAGGATTGTCTGCTTCAGACCAGACTTAAATGCAGAGCGCATGAAGGACTCTTGTGAGAGACTTGAGATGCCTGTATTCCCTGTAGACAGATTTGTAAAGGCAGTTGAGGAAGTAGTAAGGGCTAATGCTGCATGGGTTCCACCATATGGCTCAGGCGCTACACTTTATATCAGACCTTACATGATGGGTACAAATGCAGTTATCGGTGTTAAGCCAGCTGATGAGTACCAGTTCAGAATCCTTGTTACACCTGTAGGACCTTACTTCAAGGGCGGCGCAAAGCCTATTACAATCCGTGTTTCTGACTTTGACAGGGCAGCACCACACGGAACAGGACATATCAAGGCAGGACTTAACTACGCCATGAGCCTTCATGCAATCGTAGATGCCCATAATCAGGGATATGCTGAGAATATGTATCTTGACCCTGCTACCCGTACCAAGGTAGAGGAGACTGGTGGAGCAAACTTCCTTTTCATCACAAAGGATGGCACATTTGTGACACCTAAGTCAGACAGTATTCTTCCTTCAATCACCCGCCGTTCACTGATGGTTGTTGCTGAGAAGTATTTAGGACTCAAGGTAGAGCACAGAGAGGTTAAGTTCGACGAGGTGAAGGATTTCGCTGAGTGTGGTCTCTGCGGTACAGCAGCAGTTATCTCACCAGTAGGCAAGATTGTTGACCACGGCAAGGAAATCTGCTTCCCAAGCGGAATGGATGAGATGGGACCTGTTACAAAGAAACTTCGTGATACACTTACAGGCATCCAGATGGGACATATTGAAGGACCAGAGGGATGGGTTCATGTAATCACAGAGGAATAAGTCTTTGTGTATCTGCATACTATAATTTAAGAAAATCATAAGAAAGAAAGTCAGGGGGCTGGCTTTCTTTTTTTGTCTACTGTGGTATCATTTAATTATCTGGGAATTGGGCTTCCCACTATTTAGGTTGTGGTAATCTCCTGATATACAGTTATTTGGCAGAAAAAATATGAAGTTAGCTGCGGGAGCGGATTGCGGATAGGGTTTACAAATTTGTGCAGTGGGTTTCGTTGCCTGGGTTAATGGAACCCCGCAGCAGTTCATATTTTGTTCTGACAAACAACTGTATATCATCCGATTATCGGAGGGTGGTGTGTGGGAAGCTTTGGCAGGTAGAAATGATACATATAATAAGGGAATATATATAATAAAGGAATACAGATGAGAAAAGAAGAGAGACAACGACAGCTTTTTGTCAGGATGATTACAACAGCTTTGATAGTTGTTGCACTTATAATGATAATTGCAACCATAGTGATAGTTAGGAAAAATAAAGCCATAGAGGAGGAAAAGCAGACTGAGGTCACGGTGACAAAGTATGTGGCTGACCAGCCTGAGCTGGATGTGGAGCTTCTGACGGTGAATGAATACTCAAGACCTGGGATTGCTCTTGAGAAGGTTAACGGTATTGTTGTGCATTATACAGCAAATCCGGGAACTACGGCTATACAGAACAGGAGCTATTTTGAAAATCTGGCAGAGACTCATGAGACAAAAGCCAGCAGTCATTTTGTGATAGGTCTGGATGGGGAGATAGTCCAGTGCATCCCATGCAATGAAATCTCATATGCTTCAAATGACAGAAATTCGGACACCATATCCATTGAGTGCTGCATAGAGGATGAGACTGGTAAATTTAACGGCAATACATACGAGTCGCTTATTGAACTCACAACATGGCTTATGGGGCGTTATGATTTGTCTGTGGATGATGTAATCAGGCACTACGACGTGACAGGCAAGGACTGCCCTAAGTATTATGTGGAGCATGAGGAAGCGTGGCAGCAGTTCAAGCAGGACCTCTTAGACTATATAGAGGAGAATGGCATTGAAAAAGAAGAGTAAATCCTATACAATGGACTAAGGATTTTAAGCTTTGGTTTAGAAAGAGGAGTATTCTTTGAAAGATATAATAAGAGATTTAACAGAGCAGAATAATATAAGAGAGAATTTAAGCAGGCTCAGGAAAGAGATAAAGGATGAGACTGCATATGGGCAGGCTCAGGAGCTTCTGCTGGATAAGCATGGACTTGTAGAGGGGTTCTTAAAGAGCGATGATGCCAAGACCAGAAAGAATGCAGCCCTGCTTATAGGAGACTTGAAATGGGATGAGTCAGTGGATAAGCTGTTTGAGGCATATAGGAGTGAGACAACGCTTTTCGTAAAGAGTGCATATCTCACAGCTATTGCAAATCTCAAGGCGGACAGGCTCTTACCAGACTTAAGGGATATTCTTGAGGAGCTTCAGGGCATGGAAGTGGCAGAGGAGAACATGAAGCACCATCAGGAGGAGCTTAGAGCCTTAAACAAAATCATAATAAAATATGAGGGAATAACCAGGCATACAGCTATCACATCTGGACATGACATGGAGCTTTTGCTTGTGACCAACAGGAACCACCGGGAGGTCGTAAGGAGAGAGCTGGAAAATGAACTTGGCATAAAGACTGCAAAGGTTCATCCCCTTGGAGTTATGGTGCAGACAGATAATTTAAAGAAAATATTTGCTGTGAGAAGCTTCAGGGACGTGCTTTTCCCAATCCACACAGGTGGGCTTTTGGACTCAAATCCAAGGAAAGCTGCTGAGCAGCTGTGGAAATCAGACCTATCTAAGCTCTTGACAGATATGCACATGGAGCCAGCACCATTTTATTACAGAATCGAGTGCAGGAGCAGCATGGATTTGGACAAGCGCAGTGACTTTTCAAAGAAGCTTGCCTCTGCTCTTGACGCCTTAAGTGGCGGTATGCTGGTAAACTCAGCATCAGATTATGAGATTGAGCTTAGGTTAATTGCAAACAGAGAGGGTAAGTTTTTTGCGGCAGCCAGGCTTTACACCATAGCAGACCATAGATTTGATTACAGGAAAAATGCCATATCGGCATCTATCCACCCATCCACAGCGGCACTTCTGATGGAGATAGCAAGACCTTATCTTAAGGAAAATGCCCAGATTATGGACCCATTCTGTGGTGTGGGCACCATGCTTATAGAGAGGGATAAGAAGGTGGCTACCAGAGAAGTCTATGGAACAGACATATTTGGTGATGCTATCGAAATGGCAAGGGAAAATACTGGACTTGCAGGCAGAAAATACAACTATATACATAGAGACTTCTTTGACTTTAAGCACGATTATCTCTTTGATGAGATAGTCACCAATATGCCAATGAGGGGCAAAAAGACAAGAGAAGAGATGGAGAGCTTCTATGATGAGTTTTTTGACAAGGCAAAGGAAATCATGACCGATGAGGGTATCATCATCATGTATACAAACGAAATCGGCTTTGTCAAAAAGCATCTGAGGCTTAAGCAGGATTATAAGCTGTTGCAGGAGACCTGTATACAGACAAAGGGTGAGTTTTACTTACTGATATTGGCTACTAAAGAGGGAGTTTAAGTATGGAAATGGAATATGAAGGTTTAATTGAGCCTAAAATATTGCAGAAATTACAGGATTATTTTTGCCGGGCTAATGGAATATATCTGGCATGTGTGGGGCGACACCTGGGAGTGTTGACCAAGGCATACGGCAGCAGACCTGAGCGGGAATTCGTTCACAGCATGGTGGATAAGGATACATATATGTCTCTGCTCAAAAAGCTGCAAAACAGCTCTGTGGAAAATGTGATAGAGGAGCCTGTGGATTTTAACTTCATCAGAATGGTGGGAATTACCACAAGACTTGAGGACAACAGCCAGCTTTCATGGGTTGCCATAGGTGTGATTAAAGACCACATACCAGAGGGCTTTGAGCTGCCAGAGGGAATAATGTCTACTACAGAGGAAAAATTCTATCATGCCATAGAGTTTTTGGAGGTAGTCACTACTAACTTTATCCAGGCAAAGATTGAGGAGAAAAAGGCTCAGGACGACATGCTTGAAAAAAGCCATATGGAGGCAAAGACTGAGTCTGAGTTAAAGAAAAACTCAGCAATGACAGAGATTGTGAGACTGCTGGGCTCAGATGATGGCTTTAGCAGTATAGTCCAGAGCGCCCTAAAGCAGGTATGCAATACCTTAGATATTTCCTATGGCTATCTGGTTCGTGAAAAGGGCGATGATGACTATGAGGTGTTGTCTGAGTACAGATGCAAGAGGGATGGAAGCTATGTGCCAGCCTGTAAGAGCATGACAGCTGAGGATGTTCCATTTTTTACAGGAAAGCCCTATATGATATCCTATGACACCATTAAGCCTGCAGATTTCAAAAAGCTTTTTGACAAGAGGATGATAAAGGCTGCTATATACCAGCCCATTGTTATAAATGGCAGGAATGAGATGTACCTGTGCTTTTGTGAGCACGATAAGGACAGGGTATGGACTGTCTCTGATATAAGCTTTGTAAATGAGGTAAAGAGCGTTATCCAGAGTGTGTTAAATAAGAGGATAGACAAGAACTCTCTGGCAAGCTCCTTTGCATCCCTTGAGGATATACTTGAAAATATAGGCTGTGGTGTCTATGTGGCAGATTCAATAAACAGGAAAATCCTGTATTCAAACAAATGCTTTAAGGATTCATTCGGAGAAGCTGCCAGCCAGGGAAAGCTTGATGATGTGATATTTGCACACATGGAGATAAATAAGGAAAGCAGCTTTGAGGAATGCTATATAGCTGACAGCAATATGTGGGCAGACATACACAGAGGCTCTATTAACTGGGTGGATGGCAGGACTGTCATGCTGTGTACCATATATGACATTACAGACAAGAAGCTGTACCAGCAGGAAATCGAAAAAAACGCTAAGCTTGACTATCTGACAGAGCTTCCTAACCGCAGAAGCTGTGAGCAGGATTTGGACAGATGTATCAGGATGGCTGAAATTGCAGGAAAGACCGGGGCCTTAATCTATATAGACATGGATGACTTCAAGTCAGTAAATGACAGTATAGGACACCGTTATGGTGACGCCATCCTTAAGTCAGCGGCGCATCACCTGAGAAAAATCGAGGAGATAGCTGACAGCATATACAGGGTTGGCGGAGATGAGTTTATTGCAATCGTAAAAGACACAAAGGAAGCAGACCTAAACCATGTATGTGAGGAAATAAAGAAAGTTTTTGAGCTTAAAAACTGTTCAATAAGCATGGGAATAGCCACATATCCGGCTGATGGGAACAAGACCAGCGATGTGACAGGCAAGGCAGACAGGGCATTGTTTACAGCCAAGAGACAGGGCAAAAACTGTGTCGTGAAATACAGTGAGCTGGATGATAATAAAAGCAGTGAGCACGACATGGAGACTGCCATGAGA
>CAVFAM010000046.1:0-4404 GCA_963620375.1 Bacteroidaceae bacterium | reverse complement strand
AAGTTTGAAAATATAACAATGCACAAATATCTGGAATATGATAATAAAAATTATGGTTCGGACAAGGACTTGGTGCGGGAATATGTATTAGGAGACAGCGGATGTAGTCTGAGAGTGGTCTATGAAAGCAAGGAGGACACATGCTTTCACATCAAATTTATATTTGACAATTTAGACTTTGTAACTGAGTGCTGTAATGCAAAGACATATTCAAATTGTCAGTGGGATGAATTTAAGGATAATCTGAGAGTCTATTTCAGCTATGGAGTTCCTGTATTAGGACTTGACTGTAGCTATAAGGATGGATTTTTTGAGGAGGCTTGTCAGGATAAAATAGTATTAATTCATAAGGACAGGTGTGAGGTTAAGTCAATATTTGATGACTGCTATGATGATGAAGACTTTATGGCAGCACCGGACATATTTGATATATTTAACAAGCATATTTTTGTCACACCGGTAAATGCTCAGGAATTGTTAAAGGAGCAGGTGGAGGCACTTGTAGATACATATTCAGGCATCCGAAGTGGAAATATGGAAATTGACATGCCTGTGGAAATTACAGATGAGCCTTATGTGGATAAGGCTGATGAGGAAGAGACAGGGCAGGAAGAGGGACTGGTGCCAGATGGCATAAGTCAGATTAGGCTTGTGTCATTGAAGCTGGATGGCGAGATTGTGGCATACAGATTTAAGACTGATAAGGGCAGCTTCGATGTCAGAAAATCCGTAATGGTAAAATATGGATTTGGCGGCACTATTACAGATAAATTTATCAACCTTGAGTATGTGAACGGAATACTTATGTCAGCTTCTGAGAGAAAGAATAACTGCAAGGTGCCAAACGTATCTGACAGTGAGAAGGACTGCAAAAAGCTGATTAATTTATTGTTTAAATAAAATCCGGAGATTGTATGAGATACGAGGTCGAATTTAGAATTGCAGATGCAGACAGCACAATAGCAAAGGAAGATGCTGAACAGAATTATGACCTGTCCATAAGGGATAAGGCATATGGCAGGGAAGCGGTGGATGAAGTCTGCGCTGCAAGTAAATACAAGAGAAAATCAGACATTGACCAGCAAAAGTATATACAGACATCACTTCCTGAAACTGCAAGCGGCATGACTGCCATAACAGATGATATTATAAATTATTATCTTACAAATTTTGAGCTTAATACAGATAAGGAAGATGTTCATATAAGGGTAAGATTTTTCTTAAATGGCAGGAATAAGGGTGAATGTGGTGATGCAGTAGGAAATGACATAAGGATAAGCTGCATGAATCTGACTGACAATATAGCCCGTCAGCTCAGCTTTGGAAAGGGCTTTGAGGAAAAGCTTAAATTTTCACCATTGCTTTTGGAGCACAGTGATGATGATACATATCTTGAGGCGCATAAAGCCGGGTATTTTTTATTACAGCTCAGGTTTGTGTTAGCCCATGAGATGTATCATGTATTTCACGCTAACCATTATTGTAGTGTAAATGGGAAAAATGCCTGGATGGAGACCAAAGAGCTTGATAATATCATAATGGAAAGTCTGGCTGATTATTTTGCATATTCCTACATGAGATATTATCTGGAAAAGCAATATACAGGGCAGGAAAACCAAATCAATATGAGATGGAATTCGATAGCGGCTGAGGGCTCAAAGGGCATGAAGTTTTTTGGAATAGGAAGGAAAAAGCTTATTCCTGCCAAATACTCTAAGGAGGAACTGGATGAGGATAAGGCAGAATATGCTCAAATGCTTCAAAAAGAAGATGGAAAGTATTATCTGGAAGCCTGTGACGCAAGAAATATTGTACTGGCTGATTATGCAGGAGGCTATGTGCTCTGGAGTTATGGCTATAATAATTGTAAAGGAGTACAGGGTAGAGCCTTGGATGAGTATGTCGGCATATATAATGCAATGCTGAATAAGGACGCAGAGCAGGCTTTGTACGAGATGCTATAGGCTATAAAAGGAAAAATTATGGGTAAATACGAAGAATTATATAAATGTGAATACAGGAAATCTCATGGAATAATAGGCAAAAATGCCGATGGCTGGTATATACTGGCAGGAAGTGTCATCGCACAGGCGCCGACTAATTCCTTTGAGGCGAGAGAAAAAGCGGAGATTAAAAATCTAAAAAGCAGACGTCTGCCTGATGATATGGCAGTGTCAAGCAAGACTATGGCAGTTTCAGTTCTTGGACGGCATGGAGTGGACAGGCTGACAGCAGACAGATACACAGGAAATCCAGTTGACGAGTCAGAAGCAGAGGCGTATTTGAAGGAAGAAGTAAATACAGATATAAGCCATGAAAATAATGCTGTGCCGGCTGAAAAAGAGGATAAATTTGAAGCCATGGGAGAATACCTTGATAAGGTGGATGCCCTTATAGGCGATGAGAGATTTTTAAAGCTTGAGTATCTCCACAACAAAAATAATATATTTAAAATACTTGGACAGACACATACTGAGCATTGGCACAGTTCATTTTTTAAGTGGCTTTTAGACCCTAATTCTACCTTGGGACTTGGCGCTTTTCCGCTTGAGCGATTTATTTTTATGTGCCTGTCAAAGATGAATGATGAGAATAAGCTGCTTGACATAAATCACTTTTTTGAGAAGGTATTAAACCTGTCTGAGCTTGAGTTTGAGACTGAACATAATGTGGGGATATATGATGGAAAGCATTATGGCTGGAAAAAGGGCTCCATAGACATATATGCAGCCAATGAGAATTTTGAACTCATAATAGAAAACAAGGTTACTGCAAAGGAGGAGATAAAGGCAAGGCTTAGCAGTAGTGATTATACAGGACCTGCTGTGTGGGGACAGACTGATATGTATTATGACAGTATCAGTAAAAGCAATGCCGAAAAAGGCAGGGAAAAGAAGGATTATCTGTTTGTATTCCTTACACCGGATGCAAACATGGCGCCCAATTGTCATAGGTTTGTCCATATTACCTATCAGGATATGTATGACCATGTTATCAAAAAATGTATAGCCCATCCGGAGATTGAGGCTGAACAGAAATTTATTCTGGAGGATTATGCTAATAATTTGTCTGAGCCTTATAAGATAAGTGAAAAGAACAGCGACAAGTATGTGCTTCATCCAATGGCATTGACCAATATACCGCTTTGTGAGGAACTCTACAAAGCACATACTGATATACTGGTCGATATATATGAGGCTGCGGATGTTAACGGCAGTGGCGGAAATGCAGTTACAAAGCTGCTTTATGAGGTATACAGGGCACACTCTAATGAGTTCAATGAGATATATCTATCTGTAGAAAATTTCGATGGAACACCATCGTCTACTGGGAAAATGCGTTCAAACAGAATCAGCTTTACAAGCTTGTGCAGAGAAGGAAAGGTACATGAAGGAGAAATAATATATCTTATATCAGATGGAAAGAAGCTGTATGCACAGTTTTATATGCTGGAAGGAGAATGTTATCTGAGGCTTCTTAACAGCGATAAGAAACCAATCGAAGGGTATGATGAATACACTCAAAAGATTACATCACTGTCTACTGCTGCGGATTACGCTATCAGATTATCAAGAGGCAATCCGGATGAGCAGAAAAAGATATCTATAAATGGCAGGGATGCCTGGAAAGCAGAAGGAAGCGACCAGTCTGCCCAGGAATGGTACATTTAAACTAAATAATACAGAAAACCTGCCACTGGCATCTAAAAACAAAAGGATTGATTTGTTACAAAATTAACAAATCAATCCTTTTTCTATATGCAATATCCACATTTATTTCAAATCCGCAATTATGTAAAAAATATATTACACCCCTCCCTATATAATACCCACATAAAGTAAAACAAAGCAAAAGCAATAAGCAAGGAGGCAGCAGTATGGGTCAGGCATTAAAGCAGATGTTAAAAATCGCTCCAATCATTAAACCTCAGAAGGAGCCGGTAAGAGATATGTTTGTCAGGACTAAACTGATGTTAGGAAACAGTGATAACATCGACTGGTTTAACACGGATGTGCCGTATATCAGGAAAATCAATGACTACATCAGTAAAAATGGGAAACTGTCAAAGATATGCTTTCTGGTGACTGGGCAGGATTCCATTGCAAGGTCAGCAGCCACATATATAAGCGCAAATGAAAGGCACATATATGAGGAGAGCAAAAAGAAGAAAGAGACCAGGGAAGCAGAGGAGGGCTACGACATAGAGCTTGATGAGTACAGGGATTACGAGGATGTCTATGAAGAGGTGGATATGTATATCCTGGAAAGTGACTGCTACATAATTGACCTCTCAAAAAGGTATGAGGGAAATACCGGAGTAGATATGAAATATCTGCCCTATGTACAGTACCTAAACGGCGGGGAAAAAGCCATCTTTGAAGGCATTGACGGAGCCATAGATAC
>CAVFAM010000045.1:0-2839 GCA_963620375.1 Bacteroidaceae bacterium | reverse complement strand
CACCAGAACCCATAAGAGGGAAGAATCTGAAATGATACGCTCCCTCAATAGGCTTATTATTATGATAGGAATTATCATTATACCTATAGGAATGGCGGTGTTTATCCAGTCCTTTGTCAATATGGGCAGAAGCCTGAAGGACAGTATAACCGGTATGGCTGCTGCGGTTATAGGGATGATACCTGAGGGGCTGTATCTGCTGTCAAGCATTGCCCTGGCTGTGAGCACCATAAGGCTTGCTGCTGATAAGGTGCTGGTACACGATATGAAGTGCATAGAGACACTGGCGAGGGTGGATGTCCTGTGCGTTGACAAGACTGGAACCATCACTGAGCCTGATATGGAGGTGCGGGGCTATATTGTATACGATGGTGATGCAGGAATTGCAGAGCAAGAAGAAATTGTCTTGTCCAAAAATAGAGTAGATAAAAATGGAACAGATAAAAATGGAACGGACAAAAATGGAATAGGCGAAAACGGTGTAGATAAAAATAATATAGGTAAAAGTAATGTAGAAAAAAACGGTGCAGAAGAATGTAATATAATAAAAAATTTACTGGAAAATTATATATCATGTATGTCAGATGACAACGCAACGATGAAGGCACTCAAAAAATTTGTTGGGAATTATAGTGATTCAATTGAGCAAAGGACAGGAACAAAAGGTCAGGGAAATAAAATCCGGCAGACTGTCAAGTCAGACCCACAAGTGCCCATAAGAGAAAAAACAAATGAAATAAATGACATCCAGCCCTTCTCCCCTGAAAAGAAATACTCAAAAGCCACAATAAATGGCGAGACCTATTATCTGGGAGCACCAGACATAGTAATGGCAGAGGCATATAACAAAATAGAAAAAGATGTGACAGATTATACAGAACAGGGTTACAGAACTCTTGTATTTGCAAGGGAAAACAATATACCACTTTTGTTAATTGCCCTGTCAAACCCAATCAGAAAGGGCGCAAAGGAAATCTTTGACTATTTCAACGACAGCGGTGTGGATGTAAAGGTGATATCAGGAGACAATCCTGAGATGGTCTCAAGGATTGCTGAGGCTGCCAATATCAGCGGGGCAGATAAATATATTGATGCCTATTCATTGCAGACGGATGAGGATTACAGAAAGGCTGCCAGCCAGTATACGGTATTTGGGAGGGTTAAGCCAGACCAGAAAAGACAGCTTGTGTGTACACTTAAAAGTGAGGGGCATACTGTTGCCATGACAGGAGATGGAGTAAATGATGTGCTTGCCCTAAAGGAAGCCGACTGCGGCATAGCCATGGCTTCAGGCAGTGATGCGGCATGCAATGTATCCCAGCTGGTGCTTATGGACTCTGATTTTTCAAAAATGAAAAACGTAATTGGCGAGGGAAGAAGAGTGGTAAACAATATTGAGAGGTCGGCTTCCCTCTTTCTGGTTAAGAATATATTTTCCATGCTTTTAGCCATATTCTGTGTGGTTTTTGTAGTTGAATATCCCTTAAAGCCTATTCAGGTGTCTATCATAAGCATGTATACAATTGGTATTCCAGCCTTTATATTGGCACTTGAGCCAAATAACAGCCCTATAAGGGGAAATTTTCTCAAAAATATATTAAAGAAATCACTGCCTGTAGGCATAGGAGGCTTTCTTGCGGTCAGTGGTCTGCTTGTGTTTGGAAGAATTGCTCAGATAAGTGAAGGCAGGCTTTCAAAGCTGTGCCTGATTATGATATCCCTGATAGGCTTTGAAGCCCTGTACAGGGCTATGAGGACTGAGGCAAAAATAAAGCAAGGCTATATCATTATGCTGATATGCCTTGCTGCAGGTCTGTATATTACCTTTATTTTATTTGAGAAGGCAGTCGGCTAAGCGGTCGTTGTCTTCTTTTTTCATGAAGCAGAAGCGTATAAACCTGTCCTCAAAGCCAGGGAAGGTTGAACAATCTCTTATCATCATGTTTTGGCGGATTGCCCTGTCAAATAAATCGTGGGACGAAACTGACTCATCCAGGATTTTAAGGAGCAGGAAGTTGGAATTTGAAGGATATACCTTGTACTTGCCACTTGCTTCAAAAAGTCTTGTGAGTCTTGTTCTTTCCTCTGTCATAAGCTTTCTGGTAGCTTTTATATATTCTTCATCCATAAACATGGTTTCTCCTGCCACAACAGCAAGTGAGTTTATCATCCATGGATTTTTATTTGAATTTATGTCGTTTAAGAGCCTGCTGTTTCCTGTCACAGCGTATCCCAGCCTTAGACCTGGGGCGGCAAAAAATTTGGACGTACCACGGAGTACCATGAGATTGTCAAATTCCCTGCAGAGTGGGATTGCGCTTACATCATGGATATTTTCAGCAAATTCAACATATGTTTCATCAATCATCATATAGGTGTTTTTTGTCTTGCAATGAGACAGGAGGGCAGACAGCTTGTCCCTGGATATGCAGCCGCCGGTTGGATTGTTGGGATTGCATATTATAATCAAATCAATATCGTCTGTGATTTTGGATTTGAAGTCTGCCACATACAGCTCGAAGTTATCCTCTTCTTTGAGCATATAATAGTCTATTTCGCTGCCCTCCAGCCTTAAATCTCTCTCATACTCAGAATAGGTAGGCCCTAAGAGCAGAGTTTTCTTTGGGGCGGTAATCTGAATAAAAAGAGATATCAGCTCGGTACATCCGTTTCCTACAAGAATATCATCTGCATCACAGTCACAGTAGGCTGCAATGGACTGTCTGAGAGAGGTGTATTCCCTGTCGGGGTAGCTTGTTATTACGTCTATTTTATCTGCAAGAGTCTGCCTCAAAAGGGGTGAGACACCAAGCGGATTGACGTTGGCAGCAAAGCTTAT
>CAVFAM010000044.1:0-11587 GCA_963620375.1 Bacteroidaceae bacterium | reverse complement strand
GTTGACACCATCTCCTGTCATGGCTACTGTGTGTCCCTTTCTCTGCAATGCCTTAACGAGCTGCTGCTTCTGCTTTGGTGTAACTCGTCCGAAAACTGTATACTGGGAAACAGCCTTTGCTATCTTCTCCTTGCTGTCAAGGGTGGTGGCATCAATATACTTGTCTGCATTTTTTATTCCTGCCTGAATGGCAATCTGCGAAACGGTCTTTGGATTGTCACCGGAAATAACCTTTATGGCAACCCTCTGCTTCTTGAAATATTCAAAGGTCTTAACCGCATTCTGGCGAATCGGATTTGCCAGAGCCACAAAACCAAGCGGTGTGGTCTTATCTGCGTCACTTCTGGCAAAAAGCAGGACTCTGTCACCGTTTTCAGTGTATGACTGTATCTCATCCTCTATCAAGTGAAAATCATCACGCAGGATAAATTCCGGTGCGCCCAGCAAGTATGTGCCGTCTGCAAAGGTGATGCTTCCGTACTTGCGGCTGGATGAAAAAGCCTGCTGGTCTATTATTCTGCCTGTAATCTCATTATGTGCGTTTAAGCCAGCATCTCTTGTTTTTACAAGGTTTTCTGCGTATTCTTTAAGCGCAAGCATTGTCGCATTGTTGTCCTTTGAAGCGTAGGCATACCGCACAATAAGCTTCTTCAATTCATTAAGTGACAGCTCTGGCAGTAAGCTATTCTCCCTCATGCCAGACTGGTCATTGCCTTCCTGCTTTAACTGGCACTCCTTCATGTTGGACGGGTCATTATCTGCCTGATGTGCCCCTCCCACTAGAAAAATATCGCTGACCTTCATATCCGGCTCAGTAATGGTACCGGTCTTGTCAACACAGAGCACATCCACACGGGCAAGTGTCTCTATACTCTTCATGTCATGAAGCAGTACCTTTTTGCTGGCAAGCTTCATGGTGCTTAATGCCAGCGCAACCGTAGTCAGCAGATACAGTCCCTCCGGAATCATTCCGATAATTGCAGCTACCGTAGATGTCACGCTCTTGCTGATAGACACATCATTCACGAAATGGCTCTGCCAGAATAGGACAATTCCGATAGGAATAATGACAATTCCAATCCATTTTACAATCTGGTTGATGGAACGAATCATTTCCGACTGCTCCTTGCTTCCCATGGATTTTGCCTCCATGCTGAGCTTCGAGATGTATGACTCATTTCCCACTCTTTCAAGTCTTGCATAACACTCACCTGACACCACAAAGCTGCCTGACATAAGAGTGCTTCCTACAGTTTTTTCCACCTCGTCTGCTTCACCAGTGAGGAGGGATTCGTTTACCTGAATACTTCCGTCAATCACAACCGCATCTGCGCAAATCTGCTTGCCAGCTGTCAGCAGGATTACATCATCCTTCACCAGCTTTTCCGTGGCAATCTGCGTCATTTCGCCATTCCTGATGACATCCGCATGAGGTGCATTTAAAAGGCTCATTTTCTCAAGAGTCTTTTTGGCACGCAGCTCCTGCACGATACCAATTACTGTATTTCCTATGATTATGGGCAAAAATGTAAGGTTACGAAAAGACCCTACCGCTATAAGCAGTATGGTGATAACAAGAAATATCAGGTTAAAATATGTAAACACATTGGAAACTACTATTTCCTTTGTAGTTTTGTCCGTTGATATATCAGTGTGATTTGTGAGTCCCTGCTCTACTCTTTGTGCTACTTCCGCATCCGTTAAACCTATATGCTCCATAAGCTCTCCCTGTTGCACTCATTATATGTGCATTTTATATAATAGTTTGTATTTATAATGATACAATCCAAAATTATATTCAATGCAGAATTCATTAAAAGTTTATGAAGAGTTTCTAAATATATTTACAGCCACCACTCCGGTGTCAGCTCACCCAATGTCATTACCTTATTGCTGTCATAATCCATCATTATCTCAATATTTCTATAATCTTCCGGCATGAGCTGGGTCATAAATTCACGGCAGGCTCCGCATGGTGCCATCGCCTTTCCTTCTCTGTTTATGGCTATGACACGCCTGATTGAGTCCTCACCATTGGTAAGCATATTGAAAATAGCATTTCGCTCCGCACAGATTCCCAATGTACAGGCTGTATCTACGCACACGCCCACATATATTTTACCTGAAGCGGATTCTACTGCGGCTGCTACTCCGCCAGCTTCAATTCTTTTGGAAACCTCTCTTGGTTTCAACACCTGTTTTGCTGCGTTATATAATTCCTGCCATTTGTTATCCATTATTTTTCTCCTTTTAGTTTTATACTTATTTTATAGAGTAATCCAGAATCGTTTTACAGTGACACCTTCATCAGGGTCATACAATTCATTTTCAAAAATGCCACCATTTTTCCTAATAACCTTCTCAGATGCATAGTTATCATTGTCACAAATACAGAGTATACGTTCAAAACCGAACTTCTTTGCCAGCCCCAAGCCCTGCTTTAGCATCTGTGTTGCCAGCCCTCGTCTCCTGTCAGCAGGACGAGTGGCATATCCAATATGACCACCATAATTCAATAAAAACTCCGTCAGCTCAAACTTTAAGCTAAATACTCCTACAATACGCTCCCCTTCATAGCAAAGATAGAAATTTTCACGAACATAGCCCTCTGGCAAATTTTCACCTAAATGCCTGTCCTGCATTCCAGTTAGCCACTTGTCGTAATTTTTGTAATTACTAATGCCGATACATTCTCCACCACAATTTTCTATTTCACTGTAGAATAATAAGACATCTTCCTTGTTTTCCTTTGTAGGTAAAATAAATCTCAACTTATGCCACTCCATCACATAATCTCCCTCGCCATTAGTTTCGTCTAACCCCTCACCTTGTATTTTAAATGCTGTCTACAATTCAGCCCACAGCCTCACTCTCCTCAGCCTTATCCATAACCTCATTCTCCACAATGGCTGAGAGCTTCTCTTTAATAATTCGTGAGTTCTCTCCTGCCTGGATAGATAAAACGCCCTCAATCACAAGCTCCATGGAAAGTGCCTCTGCCGCCCCGCTCTTTTCCAGCTTGCGTGCAATGGGAATACATATCCAGTTGGCAATGATAGAGCCATACAGGGTCGTAATCAGTGCCAGTGACATGCCGGAACCGATTGCCGAAGGATCCGAGCCCATGGTTTTCATCATATTAATAAGTCCAATCAGGGTTCCAACCATGCCCCAGGCAGGAGCATAGGCACCAAAATCCTCCCAGAATTTCACACGTTTTTTATTACACTCATATGTATGAGTCAACTCTGCCTCCATAATGTCTCTGACCAGCTCCATGTCGGAACCGTCCACTACCAAGCGAATGCCCTTTTCCAGATATGGGTTGCCCAAATCCTGCGTTGTATCCTCAAGTGCCAGCAAGCCTTCTTTTCTAGCCGTGTCTGACATTTGTAAAATCGTCTGTGTCAGTTGTCCGGCGTCCACTTCATTATTCTGAAAAGCAACCAGCAGACCTTTTGCTCCATATGCAAAATCCTCAAAAGAGTCTGCGGTGGTAAGTACCGCACAAAGTGCTCCTCCCGCCGTCAAAATAAAGGACGACAAATGCAGATAATCAACAATTGACGATAAGCCCCCATTCGTTGCCACTCCAAATATGATTGCCATAAAGCAAAGAAAAAATCCCATCATCCCAGCCTTGTTTAGTTTCATCTTTTATCACTCCTTGTCTAATTGTTATGATAAAAGCATAGGGTATGTGGGGCGTAGATAAAACCTACGAATCGTAGAATGGCTCTACTCTTTGTTTTTTCGCCTCTACTGCATGCGTTGTTCTATCAAAAACAGGACGATATAGACAATCAGAGCATACAATATTGATAAGATACAGACTGCCAGATTGGCTCCGAGGACAGCCATACCATTTATATTTCCGATGACACAAACCACCGCTACAAGACTTTCACATATGCCCACTGGAATTACAATCCTGCGCAAAAATGCAACCACTTCTTTTTTCGTTCTTTTCCCGGAAAAAAGAGTCAATGCCACACAGATACAAGCCAGAACCAGAAGCGACGGCACATCCAGATACCAGGTCATATTTGAGCCAGATATCAAAAATAATCCTGCCACTCCCAAAACCAGTAAAACGCCACCCACAATTAAAGACCAGCGGTTCTGCTTTTTGGTCTCATGATTTTCCTGCAGGAGATAGAGCATATTGTCCTCTGCCTTTTTCGGATATTCCTCTGGTGGAAGCTTCTCACCTGAAAGCAGTTCGTTGATACTGATATGTAAAGCTGCACATAAGTCTCCCATATAAGAAACATCCGGCACGCCTTTGCCGGTCTCCCATTTTGAGATTGTCTTATCGCTGATATGCAGGATATCTGCCAGCTCTTTTTGTGTCATTTCGTTTTCTCTGCGCATCTTTTGGATAAATGCGCCTATATTTTCCTGTGCCATGGTTTGCTCCTGTAATTTCCTTGTGGTTTGATTAGCTTAGATGGCTTTCAAAGCAGAGATACTTTCCGACACATTCAAATCCACATTCTCTTGCGTCAGCCTCACCTTCTTCATCACAAAAGAAGGTCATAACCCTGCCGCCTCTGCTCTTTGCATCAGCTAATGCAGCATTTATTAATTCCTTAAACAATTCCGAATCATATTCATCATTTTTCAAATCTATACCGAAAATCTCATACCAGTCATCCTTAGCAGTTGTATAATAAACTGCTCCCTGGGGTTCTCCAGCTTCTTCCCTGACAAATATTCTCCAGTTTTCCAAAGCTTCAAACATTCTCTCGGAATTCCAATACATATCGCCAGCTATCTGGTCATGCAGTATCTTAAAGCTTCCAAAATTGTCTTTTCCGATTGCTATAATCTTATCGCTTATTTGAAAATTATCAAGCTTATCAAGATGGGCTGTATTATTATAGTCGTCACCTACAAGCTCAAAACCCCTTGCTGAGAGGGTTAGCTCAGCTGCTTTATTTTCAGCTGGAAATCCCATGAACAAGTCATAGCCTTTAAATTTTCCTCCCACATACTCCAAAAATTCTGTCAGTGCCACTTCTGCAGCTTCATTTATGTTAAAGCTGTTTATAGACAAATACTTATCCTTTGGAATCCATGAATAATGAATCACTCCCTGCACTCTACCTTCATGCTCAAACAAAAACATATCTTCCGTCTCACGCTCAAAGGCTTTCAATGAACGCTCCATAAACATCTGCTTTGTCTTTATGCCATCGCAGTATGTAGGGTAGCTTGACTTGGTCAAATCTGTTGCCAGCTCATAGGCAAAGTCGCTGTATTTTAAAAAATCATCTTTTGTGCATGTGGTTAACATTTATCTATCCCCAGTTCCTTCACTTTCTCCTCAAACTCATAAAACAAATCAATATATTTTTCCACAATCGTATTACAATGTGTCTTTACAATTTCACAATCATAATCATGCGACAGCTCATTCCTTACCTTAAGCATATCCATCCATGCATTATCCGAAATAAGATTTGCCTTAAATGACTCACGCAAGACCTCCCTTGGTGAGCCCGCCACAAAACCTGTAATACTATAATATTGCACCAGAATATCCTTCATCACCTTCCATGACAAATCAAATGTGATACTGAACTTGGCACTTGTTCCACTAAGCACAAATGAATCTGAAAGGTCTCTTTGTCTGGCTTCTGCCAGGGCATCAAGCGAATTACAAAAAGATTGAAATCTTCTAGCAAATTTTGCGTCCATATTCCTTTATATCCTCCAATAATAAATTGTTCCTGCAAGTATCTAAATTTAATAAATCAACAGTAAATAATGTTGGTATGTCATCCACTTTCTCTGCCAGCTCGTCAAAACGCTCGGCTCCTGACACTGCAATATCTATATCGCTTCGTTCCCTTGCTGTTCCTTTTGCTCTCGAACCATACAAAATGACATCTTGTGCCTTATGGTCTCTACAAAGCTTTACGACTTCATCTATAACTTCATTTGCAGTCATTTATGTCCTCCTAAAATAATGCACCATCAGTAATAAAACCCTTCTCTCCGAAGCAGTTTCACAAACTCAAAAATCTGTTTTGATTCCAGACAGTGATAAGCGGTATTGATATTTGCCAATTCTTTTTGCGTCATGTTACTTTCTCCTATAATATTCTTATATATTCATTTAGAGTTTATATTGCATAAAGTTATCATTATGAACAAATCCAAAATATGGTGGCTTTTCCACAAATGACATTCCACTTGTTCCAACAATCTTACCTTCATCAAATGCAAGCCATGATACATAAGTTCCATCTGCCATATTTGGTTTCCTTACATGGATTTTAACTCCATATTAATTGACTTTTCCGTAAAACCATAGTTCTTGTACATCTCATATGCCATTTGATTTTTTGCATTTACCTGCAATTCAATCGAGTCATAACCATTCTCTTCTTTAATTTGCTTCACCCTTTCAAAAAACTGATGTCCGATTCCTTTTCCTCGATATTCCTTATCAACAGCCATTGAACTGATAAATAAAATATTTTTTGTCACCTGAGAAGGACTTTCAACATGGCGCTTAATTAATTCCAGAACACCAACCACTATTCCGTTTGTCTCAGCCACATACCAATTTTCACTTTCCAGAATTTCTTCAAACATTTCTTTTGTAATCAAAGGATTGGCTGGTTTATATACATCTGGTCTCCAATCGACATGAAGCTGCTGAACCTGATTCATAATATTTGAAAATCTATCATAATCCTGCAATTTCGGTGAACGAATTGTAATTTCCATAATTATTTTTCCTCAAATATCGGATATTTTTTCTTATCAGCTTCTGTAATTTCACGAATAACCTTACATGGATTGCCTGCGGCAATTACACCATCAGGTATATCTTTATTTACCACACTGCCTGCACCAATAATTGTGTTACTGCCAATTTTCACACCTGGCAGCACAGATACATTTGCACCAATCCATACACTGTCGCCTACTGTAATCGGCAAAGCAATCTCCAATCCCTGATTTCTCAGCTCACTGTCTATTGCATGCCCCGCCGTAGAAAAAACGCAGTTTGGCGCTATAAACACATTGTCTCCAAAGGTAACCTTTGCCCCATCAAGTATCGTTACATTGTGATTTGTGTAGAAATTTTCACCCACTGAAATATTAAATCCGTAATCGCAGTAAAACGGCGCTGTAATTACAGGCTCCCCTTTTATGCTTCCAAGAATCTGCTTCAACAAAGCATTTTGTTTATTCACGTCGGATGGTCTGCAATTATTGAATTCATAGCACAAATCAGCACAACGTGTCCGCGCTTCTACTATTTCCTTATCATAATTTGCATCATACAAATATCCGTTCTGTGCTTTTTCCCATTCTGTCATTTACGTCCTCCTAAAATATATTTCGTTCCTCTACCCTTGCCTTCAACTTCCACAATCCCCTTTTGAATCATATCTTTTAATAACTGGGTTGTTTTTGATTTTCCAAAGGGTACATATGGTGCTATCTCACTAATTGATTTTAACACATTCTTGCTTAAGATTTTATATACTGTTATTTCATCTTCTGTTAAGCTCATGTTCTCTTCAAAAACAGGTAATGTAATCTTTATTGTATTTTGTGATACTTCAAAGACCGGTTTCCTCAATCCATCATTATACAGTTGTCTTATTCTTGTGATTCCAGTTCCAAAAATCTCGACAAAGCCTAATCTATAGAATACATTTGCAAGATTTCTGTTTCTTAACACGGATAGTTTTCCTGATAAATACTCTTCTTCTGTTATTCCAGATGGTAATCCTCCCGGTGAAATTATCTCTATTCTATCATCAAACATTAACACTCTGATTTGAGATTCTACATCCCATGCTCTATGAATAAGGGCATTTGCAATAGCTTCTCTGAATGCCGCTTCTGGTATTTTCTCTATGCTTTTTCTCTCTGAACCCTGTATTATTTCATATTTGTAGTAATCCCTGAATGTATCTATCGTCTTATCATACACATCCAGAATTGATACATTTTCAAAAGTTGCTCTCTTTTGAATAATGCTGATATTTTCGCCGAACTTCACAATATCAATTCCCGGAAAATGATTTTTGTCAGCAAGCAGTCCCGCCGCATTATTATATCCATTTGCCTTGTTATATAAATTCAATGTCTTAAGCGTATCCTGATTAAATGTCTCTATTTGTATATATTCCTTCAGCTTTTGACACAGAGTTTCAAAGGTTAATGTCTGGTCACTACATGGAAGCTCTTCAAATTTTATATTTTTTCCTTTCAGAATAAGTCTTGAAAGCTCTAATGTGTCTACTTCTATGGTTGCTGTATCGTTTCTCTTATATGCTTTTGACTTATATAAATATGGCTTCTGAATACCACTTTGTACTATCAATTTTATTGTATTATTACTCTGTATATCGATTTTATAATCGGGCTGTGGCGAAATGCTGTCATTGATTTTATTTTCAATATCCAGACAGGACTGCTTTACATCAGGAAGCCCTTTGGCATTACCATTATCATCAATTCCAAAATAAATTACTCCACCATCATAATTAGAAAAAGCACTTACTGTTTTTAAAAAAGTATTTGTAATTGATTCCTTGAATTCTACTGTTCTTGTTTCATACATAGCAACTACTTCCTCTCTGATTTATTGCAAGTATTATATGCAAAAACAACCGAAAAATCAATCGTATTTTTTTGCGATTGATTTTTCGGTTGTTTATAATCACGTTTCTTAATTATATTTTATTTGTGATCCTTGTAGTTGCTGTAAGCCTTTGGCTTCTTCTCTGTCTCAGCCCAAAGCTTCTCTGCACATGGTGTCCAGCGCTTAGCGTACTCCTCACACTTTGCACAAAGGTGCTCTGCTGACTCAGGTGACTGTACATCTGTAGATTTTGCACCTGTCTCCTTTACCATTCTCTGAAGAATCTCTGGATTCTCAAGCATTGGACATGGTCTCAAATGGTTCTCATTGAATGGCTGGTTGTTGTGGTATGCCATAAATAATGGCTGCTTCAAAATCTCAAGCATGCTGTGTGTACGGATGTTAGCTCCTGAGTAATGGATAAATACGCATGGCTCTGCATCTCCGTTTGCATTGATATGGAAGTAGTTTCTTCCTCCTGCGATACAGCCTCCTACGAACTCTCCGTCGTTCTGGAAGTCCATAGTGAAGATTCCCTTACCGCTTGTCATATTTCTGATTTCTCTTACTCTATCCTTTACAACAATACGCTGCTCTGGTGTTGGTAACAGGTCTGGTGTTGCGTCGTTTCCTACTGGCATATAGTGGAAGTAGAGTGCATATCTGCATCCCTTCTCTACCATAAGGTCAACGAATTCCTCGCTTGTTACTGTGTCATAGTTCTTTGATGTATAGCAGATAGATGTACCGAATACAAGACCATTCTTCTTGAGTAAGTCCATAGCATTCATTACTTTTCCGAATACACCATTTCCTCTTCTTAAATCATTTACCTCTGAAAATCCCTCAAGGCTTATTGCAAGATACAGATTTCCGACTCTCTTTAACTCCTGGCAGAATGCTTCATCTACAAGTGTTCCGTTTGTGAATGAAAGGAAGGCACAGTCATTATGCTTCTCGCAAAGCTTGATTAAGTCTGCTTTTCTAACTAATGGCTCTCCACCTGTGAACATATAGAGATATGTTCCAAGCTCTTTACCCTGCTGTACAACCTTATCCATCTCCTCAAATGTGAGGTTTAACTTGTTTCCGTACTCTGCTGCCCAGCATCCTGTACAGTGTAGGTTACATGCACTTGTTGGATCCATAAGGATAAGCCATGGCACGTTACAATCATATTTCTCTCTGTTTTTACGGATTGTCTTTGTACCATACATAAATGCCTCAAAACCAAGGTTTAAAGCCATTGTCTTTAATACATGTGGGTCTACCTCATCAAGGACTCTGTTCATATACTTGTTGAAAGCGCCGTCTTTGTTGCGAACCATCTCTCTTGCCTTATCGTAGTTTACGTCCAGTTTTTCCTCAGACATATACTTCTGCATAAAGTCGATAATCTGACAAACTCCCTCTTCTCTGTTCTTATCCACATTCTTTAATACCACATCAATTGCCTTTGATGCTACAGCTCTTGCTGCTGAATGTCCCATGTTACTCATTTTACTTTCCTCCAATATTAATCAATATCTATAATATCTTTTTCTCTTTTAATTGTATGCACAGTACTCTGAACAACTACCAAATTCATTATTCCATCAAAGCACAGGCATAATCCAACTAATCTTGTAATAACTGCCACTGTCTTAAATGGCACAAACAAAAGCATTACTCCAACTACAGCCACTATAATTGCAATTATTAAAATCACCCACCAGTTGGTGATGCCAAATTTCTTTGCGCTTATTGAGGTCTGTATACGCAGTGTAGCATCTGCAATCATAAAAATTCCGATACATGGTGCTATAACACCGATAAATGCTGTTGATTTAAGTATCAGCAGAATACCCAGAATGGCTGATATAATTCCCAGTCCTAAATCAAACTCAAATGCGAGCTGAAACATGTCCTTTGAAAAGTATCCTGCAAGCCTTAAAATTCCATGAGCAATCAGAAATACTCCGATAATCTTGCATATCATATCCAGACCAATCTGTGGCTTGATAAGCAATATCAGACCAATTGCTATGAAACAGACCGTTGCAATTGCATACAATCGTTTAATTGCTTTTAATCCTTGCATACTTTACCGCTCCTTTCCATTTCAGTATCTTACAACTTGTTAAATGAAAAAGATACAGTTAAAAAACGAGCTGTGTCCTAATTTTTAGACACAACTCGAAATCTGTCTGATTTTATTTGCCATCGAACATTTCAAGCAAATCCTTTATCGTCGCCTCGTATGATTTTGATACTTTTTCAAGGAAATCCTCCTTGTAGGGCGGCATACCCTTTTCTATCCATTTCATTGTAGTGCCGCATATGGCGTTGGTATAAAAATGGGATATGTAGTTTATATTTTCCTCGCTTATCTGATATCCATTTGCAGCCTTTTCAACTGCTCTTTTTACAAAGCTCATTGTGACAGCATCAAAATAGTTTCGTAATATGTCTCCACTTTTTGACTCATATATATTAAAAACAGCCTTTTTATTATTCAGTACAATGGCGGCGCTTTTCTTGTATTCCTCAAGGAATGTATCATCTTCTCCTACTTCCTTAAGTACCAGCTTTTTCTCCATCTCAAATACTGAATACAATACGTCATGCACATTATCAAAATAATAATAAAAAGTGTTTCGGTTTATTTCGCTCCGCTCACAAATATCCTTTACTGTAATCTTGTCCAGGGTCTTTTCTTCCAAAATTTCCAAGAACGCATACATTATTGCTTTCTTCGTAAACTTCGACATTACTTACCATCCTTTATGCCACCAAATAATAATGCAATGTTTGCTCTACCCATTATAATTAAAGGGGTGTGGTCTCGTCAAGCATAATAAACTCTATCATCAGCCCTTTCCTTCAAGCAGATGCATAATCACCATTTTAGGGCTGTATATTATCATTCTGGGGCCGGCATACTTCATGACCCTGCGTATTTTCTCCCTCATTTCGGGCTTATAGCAGTGG
>CAVFAM010000043.1:1410-4554 GCA_963620375.1 Bacteroidaceae bacterium | reverse complement strand
ATTTGATAGTGGTAACAGTATGTTCTATAATACAAGTTATATTAGAACCGGATATGATTTGCTGGATATTGAGATTACTTCATTTAAAAAGTGCGAAGTTGAATTGCTACAATATGTATCAAATCCTATGCTTGTAAATATAAATAAATTGCCATCTACAGATGAAGTATATCAACTTTTTATGAAAGATTCATCCGCTAATGATGACGCAACATTGGAAAAGCTTACAAAAGCATACCAGAGAAAGGTTGAATTTTTACAAGAATTCCAGTCTGGAGTCAAGATATTTTCATATGATTATCTTAAAAAGCATAAAGTACATTCAAAAGCATAAAAAATCGCCTATGACTTATCCACTAATAATAACGCATAAATCATAGGCGAAAAATTATCATCTAAAAGAATCTAAACACCCCAAACACTTTTCCCAGAATAGAGCAATCCTCAACAATAATAGGCTCCATATTGTCATTCTCAGGCTGCAATCTGATATATCCATCCTCTTTATAAAAAGTCTTAACGGTAGCAGAATCATCTACAAGGGCTACGACCATATCACCGTTTTTTGCTGTATCACACTGCTTTACAAGTACATTATCTCCATCGCAGATACCAGCGTTAATCATGCTTTCACCCTTTACCTTGAGCATAAATGACTGCTCATTTGGCATGAATTCCGCAGGGATAGGGAAGTAGCTCTCGATATTTTCAACGGCAAGGATTGGTTCTCCCGCTGCAACATGACCAACCATAGGTACATTAACAACCTCTCGTCTTGTGAGGTTAAAATTATCATCTATAATCTCAATTGCTCTTGGCTTAGTAGGGTCTCTATGTATATATCCGTTCTTTTCCAATGTCTCCAGATGAGCATGGACAGAAGATGTAGATTTGAGGTTGACTGCCTCACATATATCCCTGACTGTTGGTGGGTATCCTTTATTAAGTATTTCCTGTTTCATGAACTCTAAGATTTCTTTCTGCTTGTCTGATATCTTACCGTATGCCATTCATGGTACCTCCATTTATAATCTTATAATTATACTAACATATCTCGCCTGTAAAAGCAAACATATATTCGTGAATGTTTGTTCGATTTTTCTATTGACAAACATCTGTTCGTGTAGTATATTTTAATCACAAACAAATGTTCGGAACCATTTACACAACACTAGATAAGACATTCACATAAAATCAGATGGTTGAATCAGTAATCACAATGTGGGAGGATGTAGAATATGAGAGCATACAACAACAATATTTCAGCAAAAGCTAACGAAAGCCTTGCCAAAAGAGAAAGAACAGTCAGGTTACAGAAGAGAGTCATTTTCATTACTCTTGTTACAATTGTTTCCCTTATTATATTATTAGGCAGCTCCATTCATGCGCTTGCCAGTTCAAATGATAACCGTCCTGTGAATAAATACTACACAAGCATCACAGTAGAAGATGGCGATACCCTGTGGGATATAGCTGATGAATATATTTCTGGCTATAATGTAGATAAAGCAGATTACATTGATGAAATAAGTCAGCTTAACAATTTATCTGATGGAAATATACATGCAGGTCAGTCTATTGTGGTCGCATATTATACAAGGGATGTGAAGTAAAAATCACAGTTAGTTGAAAAAAACCTCAGCTTCATATATAATATGCTGAGGGAGATTTTGATTATGTTCAAATTATTTTATGTTATTTTTATGAATTTTCATCGTGCGCCATATATTGTTCCGAAGATGCGCTATCAGGCTAATCATCCAGAAAAGTATTCTGAAAAGCAGAGATATGCTCTGGCAAAGCACTGCATCTATCTTATGAACAAAACTGGCAAGATTACAACTGAAGCATATGGTCTTGAGAATCTGCCTGAAGAGGGAGGATATATTATGTATCCCAACCATCAGGGCAAATATGATGTATTAGGTATTCTCATTACACATGAGAAGCCTTGTTCTTTCATAATGGATAAGAACAAGTCGCATACTATGCTTGTCCGTGAATTTATAGATTTAGTTCAGGGTAAGCGTTTAGAGAAGGACAATCCCCGTCAGGGTATTGTCATCATCAATGAGGTTGCCAAAGAAGTTGCTGCTGGCAAGAAATACATTCTCTTCCCAGAGGGCGGATATAAGTTCAATAACCGAAATAAAGTATGTGATTTCAAGGCAGGAAGCTTTAAGATTGCTCTTAAATCAAAAGCGCCTATTATACCAATTGCCCTTATTGATTCATACAAGGTATTCAACAGCTTCCATTTAGGACCTATAACCACACAGGTTCATTATCTGGAACCTATTACATATGATGAGTACAAAGATATGAAGACCCAGGAGATTGCAGCCCTTGTAAAGAAGCGCATTGAGGAGAAGATTGCATCTATTGAGAAAAATTAATTTTATTATATTAATATCCCCACCCGAATGTATTTGAGTGGGGATATTACTTTACACCATAAATTTTCTTACTTTTACGGTTCTTCTTTTTTATTTTTTTATTATTCCCAAAATTTTTTACTTTTCGGGAATGGCTTGTGTCAGTCATCCCGTCTCAGATGTACATATTTCACAGCATCCCTACGTCTCTCATCCTCAAGAGAAGCATAGTGCTTCTTGGTTGTATTTACATCCTTATGTCCTAAAACATCCGCAACCAGGTATATATCGCCACTTTCCCTATAGAGATTAGTACCATATGTACTTCTAAGCTTATGTGGGGTAATATGTTTTAAGCTTGTGACTAGCTGCGAATACTTCTTAACTAAAAGCTGCACAGAGCGTACACTTATTCGCCTATTCTGCATTGACAGAAACAGGGCATCTGTATGTCCCTCGACAGCCACTATATCTTTTCTCTCATCAAGATAATCCAGTAATGCCTCTCTGACCTCATCCCCAAAATAGACTATAGCCTCATTTCCACCTTTTCTATGGATTTTTATTCCGTTATTTTTAAAGTCCACATCTGATATGTCCAGTCCTACACACTCCGATACACGGATTCCTGTACCCAGCAGAAGCGTTACAAGGGCTAAATCACGAGTTTTAGTCTTTTCATGGTATTTCTGTTGGCTTTTAGTCAAACTATCCCCAGATTCGACCTCATCAAGCAGCATAGCCACCTCATCTACATCAAGCTTTATAA
>CAVFAM010000043.1:0-1400 GCA_963620375.1 Bacteroidaceae bacterium | reverse complement strand
GTGTCAATGTACTCGTGTTTATACATGAAGTTATAGAATGTGCGGAGAGAGGAGAGCTTTCTCTTCAGACCTCTCTCATCATTTGAATGAGCAATTCCATCCTTATCATAATATTTGAGATAAGACAGATAATCTTCAATATCCTCAGCTGTAATTGCATCTAATATTGACAATGGAAATTCATGGATATTCATTTTATTGAGCATTGAATTATTTTCATGCATGTAATCAAAGAACACACCCAGGTCATAGGCATAGGCAACTCTGGTTCTTGATGCTGTTTTATGCTCTATCCCCCTGAAAAACGTCTTACAGAAGGATGGAAGAGTAGTGAGCATCTCATTTAGCCGTTCTTCATTTTTCTTGTCTACATTTTCATAATATGCACGTTCTTTTTTCATATTTAGTCCTTTTGATTCTTCATTTTTTATTAGCTGCTTTTTTGTATTTTACTTTTATTATATAACAATGGTTTCTGTGACAAGTCCTGCATAATAACTTACTTGAGCATACATTTATTCCAATCATCGATATTTCCATTTTTGATTGCATTAAATAAGCGTTTCTTTATACCTGGGTTATCACGGTTTAAGTCAGCAATAAGTGTCTTTACATATTCCCGTCTCGTGTGTCCGTCATAAGGGCAGGGATTCTTCTCAACTGGAAGCTTATACTTGTTTGCAAATCCCCTGACCTCTGACTCACTCACATACATCATAGGTCTCAACACATACATATCTGCATCCTCAAAATATGTAACCGGTGGGAATGAATAAAATCTGCCTTCATAAAACATAGACATAAGCATGGTCTCTATTATGTCATCCATGTGATGAGCATATGCAATTTTATTACAGCCCAGAGCTTTTGCTTTTTCATTAAAAGCACCCTTTCTGAGCTTTGCACACCAGGAGCATGGAGAATTCTGCTCCTTTGATTTTTCCAAGGATATACGCCCAATATCAGTTTTCACAATATGATACTCTACCTGAAGCTCATCGCACAGAGCCTGCACCTTTGATAAATCAAATGTATCATAGCCCAAATCAACTGTAATTGCCACCAAATCAAACCTTGCTGGATAGAACATTCTAAGACCTGCAAGCGCATAGAGGAGAGTGAGAGAGTCCTTTCCACCAGAAATTCCAATAGCGATTTTATCATTTTCCTCAATCATTTTATATTCATCAACAGCCTGTCTTACAAGGCTGTACAGCTTTTGAAGTTTCATTTAAAATATTTCACTCCATATTTTTGTTTTATAGTATATGAATCTTTACATATCATAAGAATTATATATTATTTACATCTGTAAATCCATGTTTTTATGATATAATGAGCGTAGACAACGAGACGGAGAAAAGAAAATCTAATAAACATAAGCACCAAGACATTTATAC
>CAVFAM010000042.1:0-2170 GCA_963620375.1 Bacteroidaceae bacterium | reverse complement strand
GCATTTTAATGTTTCAGGATACTTTGTCACTATCACTTCAAACTCATCTTCTATATTCTTTGAGCCAATCAGCGAATTTAAAATGTTCAGTTCTACCTTAATTTCATCAACATTCTTAATTACCTTTTTAAAATCTATGTAATAATCATAGCTTGAAATGCTCGGTCTGAATTTACTCAGCCATTCATCAAAATTTCTGTTTGTCATTTGCTGCCTTCACCAATCTTCTTTTAGATATTTCCATATATTCCTTGCTTATATCTATTCCTATAAACTTCCGTCCATATCGCAATGCCTCTACCCCGGTAGTTCCTGAACCACAGAACGGATCCAGGATAACCTGTCCTTCCTCTGTCGATGCAAGTATTATTCTTTCCAGCAAATATTCCGGTTTCTGTGTAGGATGTTTTCCTTCCGATTTTTCAGACGGCTTTGTCAATGAACCTGTCCACACATCCTTCATCTGCTTACCGCCATTCATTTCTTTCATTTTCTGATAATTAAAAAAATGCCGGGACTTCCTATCATTCTTTCTTGCCCATAAAATAGTTTCTGTAGAATGTGTGAAGCATCGACATGCTAAGTTTGGCGGTGGATTTGTTTTCTGCCATGTTATGTTATTGATTATTTTGAAGCCTTCCTGCTCCAATGCCATACCAATCGAATATATATTATGTAGCGTTCCTGATATCCATATTGTTCCATTTGGCTTTAGTACTTTTTTACATAACCTAATCCACTTCCTGTTAAACTTATGTTTTTCTTCGACACTGGTGCCACTTTCTGATAGCTTATCCCATGAGCCTTTATTCACTGAAACCATCCTCCCCCCCTGACATGTAATTCCATCATTGCTTAAGAAATATGGTGGATCAGCAAATATCATATCTACAGATTCTGGTTTCATTTTTGTAAGAATTTTAAATGAATCACCAACAATTAATTGTGATTCCTCTGTCTCGAAATATAATGGTACCTTTTTTAAAAATAAGTTTTCCATTATCTCGACTCCTTTAAAGGATTAATAATTGCATATAATTACTTCTTTCCCAACTCTATTTGACGCATCTGAATTAATCATACGCTTTACACTTACAACCTCTATTTTATAGCCTTTATTTCCATAGAGGTCATTTATCAACTGTGTATTATGATTTGTGAGCATACAGTAGCACCCTCTGTCCGTCAAATTATCATAAAGCCTTGATAAACGCTTATGACTTTCCACGTCAAAGCCTTCCTTTGTATATGACTCAAATGAGGTTGGATTCAACGGAGCGTATGGGCTATCAAGGAAAACAAAATCTCCTTTTTTTGCATTTTTACAAGCCTCTTCAAAATCTCCATCTATAATCGTGACACCTTTGAGGTATTTAGATGTTTTCATAATAATTTCTTCATCAATTGAAGTTCTTCGGCTATTATTATACGGAACATTGAACAGTCCCTTACCATTCACTCTGTATAAACCATTAAAACAATGCTTGTTAATAAAGACAAATAGCGAAGCTAATTCTAAATCATATTCAGACTTCATGAGTTTATCATTATAACGCTCCCTAAGCGAATAATAATACTCCTTGCCATCTTTAGGCATTTCTTTATCTAGTTTATCTACAGCCTCTATAAAATTCTCAGGTATATCACATATTTGTCTATATGTGTTTATCAAAGCTTTATTAATATCGTTTATAAGGGCATTTGCTGGCAGCAAGTCAAATATAACGGCTCCGCCACCAACAAATGGTTCATAGTAATTTGCATATTTTTCAGGCATTCTCTCTCTTATTTGTGGAATTAGTTGTCTCTTTCCTCCTGCCCATTTCACAAATGGAGCAACGCTCGAATTACTCATTTTGTTTTCCTTCTCTATTTTACATAATTAAACATATATATTTATTATTATACTTTCTGACACATGAAATGACAACCCAAACTAATGCCTCATATGAGTAATATCATTTTTGAAATACAAAAATATATTCATGTGCTAAAAGTAAAAAATCGCTATTCCTATTGTACCAATAACCTGTGGAACGACAATTATGTTGTTCCTTTATAATAATTTCCTTATTAACAAATCCTGCCTGTAAAAAACATTCCATCATTTTAAATCCTAACGGAATCACTCTTCCATGTTTCCTGACATCACCAATCATCACTGCACACG
>CAVFAM010000041.1:0-5902 GCA_963620375.1 Bacteroidaceae bacterium | reverse complement strand
TGCCTTATTTACCATATTTCATTTTACTTTGCTGACATTTTCAGAAGCAACGTTCCAACCGGAGCAGTTCCCATTTTATTTTCCTGTTTCATGAACTTTTTTCCTTATCTGTTTTTCCTTGGTGATTTTCCATATTTCTGTAGTATCAGTGCACAGCGGTATCCATAGGTGCTCATACACATTCCGCAGGAAACACATGCCGCTTTTCTGGTATCGCCTTCTTTCCAGCGGTTTGGAAGATTTTCTTCTCTGATCAGCGGACGGGACATTCCAAAATACTCCACTCCATACTCATTTAAGAGCAGATTCAATTTTTCATACTCACGGTGTCCGCCAGTCAAAATAACAGGAACATTTAGTACTTGCTGTAAAATCGGTACAAAATCAGAATAATATCCTTCATATTCAACAGAACTTATTCCTGCATCCACCAGTAATTTGCAGGTTTCCAGCATATCTCTTGGTGACATATCTCCGGCACTGATTTTTATGGAAACCGGGATATTTCCTGCTTCTTCCTTTATTCCATTTATAATATCTACAACCGCCTTAGACCTTCCTGCGACCGAACCACCATACGCATCCCTGCGGTGATTACTGGAAGATTTCATAAATTCACTTAATACAAATCCATGACATCCATGAAGCTGAACCCCGTCAAAGCCTGCTTCCTTTGCTCTTTTTGCAGCACTGACAAATTTTCGGACTACCTCTTTCACATCTTCTAAAGTCATCTGGTCAACGCCAAGTCTTGTATAACTTCCGTCCGGATTTTTACGCTGATAGATTCCAAGTGCAAGCTGTGGCATAATCGCTGCTCCATATTTATGTACTTCATCAACCAGATGACCATATTCATGAATCAGCCCATCATCATGTAAACGGAGTAAACCGTCATTAAAATGATCCACGGGTGCCACACTGGTAAAACTTGTGATGATCAGACCTGTGCCGCCTTTTGCCAGCCCCTGATAAATATCCAGTAAATCTTCTGGAATATGTCCATCCGGATCAGCCAGATTTTCCCCTGTGGCTGACCGCACCAGACGATTTTTCATGTGAATACCACCCATTATCGTTTCATCAAATAATGTTTTCATTTCAAAATTCCTCCAAGCCAGTTTTTTAATTTTCTTTCCGCATCTGAACCGCCATTTCCATAGATTTCAAAAATAGGATAGACTTGTGCCAGCGGACATTCATTTCTTATATCCTGTTCGATATGCCCGGCTCCGCCACCTCCATGTGTACAGAAAGGTACAATTATTTTTCTTTCAAAATCACACTGCTTCAGAAAAGCAAGCACAGGATGCGAAAGGGAATTGCCCCAGTTCGGCGTTCCCAAAAATATCAAGTCATAGTCTCTTATATCCGGAATCGGAGTACGAAGTTCCGGCAAAATGCCTGTTTCCCGTTCTTTCTTAATTCGGGTACCTCCGCCCAGATAAAGGCTTTTATATGATTTTTCCGGGATAATCTCATAGAAATCACCAACTGTTTCCCTCTGAATCAATTCCGCAATTCTTCGGGTGTTGCCGCCCTGACTGTAATATGCAATTAAAATTTTTCCCTGCAATCTATTCACGCTCCTTAGAACATTCCATTTTCATTGGCTGACTGTGCCGATATTTCCTGAATCACATCCCAGTGTTCAGCAATTTTATCACCTTCAAACCGAAAAATATCCATACCAACAGCTTCCTTTTTTTCTTCTGCATTCATCGTTTCAGAACTCCTTTCCTTATCTGTATTTTTAATTTTAGCCTTTACCAATTTGAAAAAGAAGTCTAAACAAGCTATAATAGTATAAGGTATAAACCTCACGCTAACCAAAAGGAGGTATTTCATTCATGTATAATAAACAATTAGACGCTTTCATAAAATCAGCCGAATCCGGTAGCTTTTCCAAAGCCGCAGCCGAGCTTTTTATCACTCCGTCCTCTCTGATCCAACAGATTAACCTGTTGGAAAATCATCTTGGTGTCCAGCTGTTTACCCGTTCTGCCCGTGGTGTAAAACTTACACCAGCCGGAGAATCTGTTTTTGAAGATGCCAAAAATATTGTCCATATGTCAAATGTTGCAATAGAACGAGCGAGAGCCATTGAACAAAAGAAAAACAGCGTTGTCCGAATTGGAACAACACTGCTTACAAGATGCCGATATTTAATGGATATATGGAGTCGTGCTTCTGTAGAACACCCGGAAATAAAAATAGAACTTGTAGCGCCAAAACATTCCATTGAATCTTTAACCGCTAACCCTTTAGCTGAAATCGGAGTAAGCTATGACTTGCAGGAAGGTATTTACCTCTCTGGCTTATATAATGGAAAATGCAATTTTTATGAAATCTTCCCGGCAAAAATCTGTATTGCGGTTCCATCCGGACACCCTCTGTTTTCAAAAGATACACTTACTCTGTCTGACTTAAAAGGTGAAAAAATCGTTCTCGGAAAGCGTGGACATTCCACATCTTTTGATGAAGCCAGAAATATACTTGAACAGGCTGACTGCGACCTCACGATTATGGATGTTGATTACTACGACATCAATATCTTTGCAACCTGTGAACTAAACAACTGCCTTATGGTTACTCTTGATGTGTGGGCGGATATTTACCCATCCTTAAAAACCTGTCCTGTTGACTGGAATGTAACGGTTCCTTATGGATTTACCTATGCACTGAATCCATCCGAAGAAGTACGGATTCTGATTGATGCAGCGAAAACACTTGTTGATAATAATCATTTTTAAAGAATAACAATCTGTACGTTGCCACTTCAATATTTCGGTCTGTTCTCTGTTTTCATTTTGGGGATTCGCGCACACCCAAAATGAGTGGAATTTTATGACATCATTCATTATAAATCATTTTGCCAAATTCATATGCTGTTTTCAGATGATTTGTTTTATCAATTTGGGGCTTCCCGTTCGTATCACCGCAGCCACCAGCCAGAAGCATTCCTTTGTCATGAAATCCAATATACTGGATCACTGTGAATTTATAATAAGATACAGCCTGCTCATAAGTCCAGAACAGATCATCCGCAGATGTCATTAACAGTGCCGCATCCTTTACCGGATATTTCTCATATCGTCCCAGCGGCGGATACGGGTCTTCTTCTGCAATACAGTAAAATCTCTCTATAAACGCTTTCAGCTTGGAAGAGATCGTCCAAAATAACAACGGCGACGCAAATACGATCAAATCAGCTTCTTTTATTTTAGGGACAATCTCATGAAACCCATCTTTCTGCACACATGGTTTTCCATAACGGCAAGCGTTACAACCCATGCAGCCTTTTACCTCTGTTTTGTTGAGCGATACGAGTTCAACATCATGTCCGGCATCTGTAGCTCCGTGTATAAATGCGTCTACTAATTGTCGTGTGTTTCCGTTTGGGCGTCCTCCGCCTAATACTACTAAAATTTTCTTCATAGCTTTTCGCCTCCCCTATTTATCAGTCTGATTATACACTGTTTTTATCAACCATACCGCCCCGATGGGAAAAAGATTTTTCCGACTGCCCCTCAATCGTCTGACACATCCTTACAATCCTTCCAGCGAATCACGGTAAAGGCAATAACGCAGATCACAACGGACAGCAGCGACCCCGCTGCCGTTGCCACCCCCATTGGAAAAAGTGTTGCCGGGAAGAGCTGCGAGGTCAGATAGACACCAGGGATACGCACCAGTGTAATTGCAAGAATGTTATGCAGGAACGACAGCCCGGATTTTCCACAGGCGCAGAAATATCCGCTGAAACTGAAATGAATACCCGCAAAAATGCTGTCCCAGATATATCCTCTCAGGTACTGCCCTCCCAGCCGTATCACATCCGCACCGCCTTCAGCAGTTCTGTCCGTAAACAGAGATACGATAGGTTCCGCTGCAAATTGAATGACAATAGAAGAAAGTAGACCGAAACCAACCGCAAGCAGAATCGCATACCGCAATGTCTGAATTGCCCGTTTCGGCTTCTTAGCACCGATATTCTGTGCTCCCAGCGCAGAGACCGTGGAAAGCATCGAGGACGGGATCAGGAACAGAAAGCTCATTACCTTCTCTACAATACCGACTGCCGCTGCATCGTTCAAACCACGCTGATTGGCAATAATCGTAATAACGATAAAAGCAACCTGAATCAAGCCATCCTGTAAGGCAATGGGGATGCCGATTTTCAAGATCTTTCCCATCACCGGTCGGTGGGGCTTGAAGTCGGATTTCTCCAACACCATACTCTTTCGCTTCAGAATCACAATCAAAGACACGACTACGCTGATTGCCTGTGATACTGTTGTTCCCAGTGCTGCTCCGGCAGGACCGAGACGGAACACCCCCATAAAAAGATAGTCCAGCCCGATGTTGGCAACACAGGCTACGGCGATAAAGTACATCGGGCTTTTGCTGTCACCCATGCCACGGAAAATGGAACTGATAATGTTATAAGCCGTGATAAAAGGAATGCCGATAAAGCAGATGGTCAGGTATGTTGCCGTACCATCCACGGCTTCTGCCGGAGTGGACATAACTGAAACGATGGGGTGAACCAACACGAGCAAAACCGCCATCAGCGTGACACACACCGCCATAAAGAGTGTCACGGTATTTCCCACATCTTTTGCCGCCTGTTTGCGGTCGCCCGCACCGATGGCTTGTCCGATGCTGACAGTCGTTCCCATCGCAAGACCGACGATCATCACTGTGAGCATGTGCATGACCTGTGAGCCGATAGAAACGGCAGTCGTGCTGGCGATGCCCTCAAACTGACCGATGATGAACAAGTCAGCCATCCCGTAGAGGGTTTGCAAAAAATACGAGAGTAAATACGGCAACGAGAACAGAATGACATTTTTGAATACGCTGCCAGTAGTTAAGTTTTTTTCCATTACACTTTTTCCTCCGTGTTCTTTAAGCTGCTGTTATTGATATATCAACCGGCTTGTGCGTTTGAGTATTACCGCAATTATCCATGTGATCATTTCCGCAGCGAAAGGGGCGAGCCAAATCGCTTCTGTTCCGAAAATAAGCGGGATCAGGAAAATTGTCAAGGCTTTCAACACAATGCCTGTGCAACGCCGGACAGGATTGCATTAGCAAGGGAGAAAATAAAACTCAGTACGCTGAATGTGGATACGCCGATATCTCCGATCAGGCTTGACAGCATCAAATTATAGCAGAGTGCCGTGAGCGGTGTTGTGAGCTGTGTAACCGCTTCTGGACCCCCTCTCTTGCAGATTTTTTTGATCAGTGCAAAATCAATCTGAAACGCCTTGATCCGCAAGTCGCCTTTTTTACGCAGAAAATGGCTCAACAAAACGAGAACCGAACAGATCTGCCCCAGTCCCGATGCGATTGCCGCACCGATAACCCCCATCTGCAAAGGGAAGATAAAGAACCAATCCAAAAAATGTTTGCCGCTGCACCAACGCACATACCCACAATTGCGACAACAAATGTGATAAACGGCACGCCGATATTCACCGCACCCAAAGCAGCCGAGCCGATGCCCTGACCGACAAAGATGCCATCGACAACATTGTAAAGATAGGTTACAAACAATCCGCCCAATGCAGGGAAGATGTAACCAAATAAAGATTTTGTTTTTGTGTTCATCAAAATACCTCCCATAAAGGAAGCGGGATAAAGCCCCAAATGGTCTTATCCCACTTCAACAATCTTATTTGATTGCAAGTCCTCTGACAAGCATACAATATTATGCAGTTTAACTGAGACAATGTCAATAACTTTGGTGCAAAAATTCCTCTCCCCAAATTATATTGACCTGCCTTTCCGGTAGGTGCCCACCCGTATCAAAAAACTATAAAAACTTGAACGATCAATCCCAATTTGTCAAATTATCTAATAAAATGCGTTGCTACCCTCTCCTCTGTTTCCGGCA
>CAVFAM010000040.1:720-3437 GCA_963620375.1 Bacteroidaceae bacterium | reverse complement strand
AGACCATAAGATAAACATAGCAACAATGGCTCCACTTGTGTCAATCAGGACATCAGTAAATAATCCCGCCCTGCCTGGCACAAACAGCTGGTGAAATTCATCTGTGCAGGCATAGATAAAGGCAATTTCTACCGACTTTAACTGAGAGCCAAATGCCCCAAACCACAGCAGGGCAAGGATTGCATATTCTGTGGCATGGGCAAGCTTTCTGACCGGGTGGTCTATCGCCAGGGCATATTTTTCCACCGTGTCCTCGTTCCAGCCCTTATCCATGACCTCGTTTACTGCGGTTACTACACATCTTCCTGCTCCGTTACTGAGTCTGGTTGATTCCTCACTTTTTTGTGCGGAAAAGACAAATATCACAAGCATCCAGATAACTGCCAGGCTCAAAAATATCTTTTTCCTATTATTCAGCAAGCTTTTCATTCATTACCTCAATTGCTTTTTGAAGCTGGTTATCGTACTGCATGTCATATACTGTTCCCTCCGGGTCTCCATACTCATAATCTATCTCTATATCCGGTGTAATTCCTACTCCATGGATATAGTTGCCATTTGGTGTGAAGTATTTGGCAGTTGTCACCTTAAGCGCATCTCCATCTGACAATGGGAATATTGTCTGGACTATGCCCTTTCCAAATGTTGTAGTTCCAACAAGTGTTGCATAGTTATAGTCCTGCATTGCGCCTGAAAAGATTTCTGCTGCGCTTGCGCTGTTTTCATCGCAGAGCACAACTATAGGATAGTCCACACAGGATGCGTCTGAGGTGTAATCCTCCCTGTTTCCATACTTATCCTCTGTGTATACAACTGTGCCCTCTGGCAGAAGTCTGTCTAATATATCCACAACTGATGTCAGAAGTCCTCCCGGATTAGACCTGACGTCCACTATAAGTCCCTTCATGCCCTGCCCCTCAAGGTCTGTCAGAATGTCATTAAACTGGTCGGCTGTCTTGCTCTGGAATTCTGCAATCTGTATATAGCCTATACCGCCATCCAGCATCTGTCCCTCCACACTTGGAAGCTCTACATTTCTACGCTCCACATCCACGGTGAAGGTCTTTCCTGTTGACTCACGATAGACCTCAAGGCTTACTGTTGTGCCTTCCTCACCTCTTATTATCTGCACCAGGTCAGACACCTCCATGCTGGCTGCATCATTTCCATCAGCAGAAAGAATCACATCCCCCTGCATGAGTCCTGCTTCTTCTGCCGGTGTTCCCGAATATACTTTTGATATAGTGACAACCATTGTGTCCTTGTCCTGTGCAAGTCCTGCTCCGATTCCATAATATGTACCGGTTGTGCTTATCTGTAAATCCTGATACTCTTCTGCTGTGTAATAGACTGTGTACTTGTCGCCAAGGGCATCCACAAGCCCTGCATACATGCCATTTTTTAAATCCGACACATCATACTCGTCATAGTAATACAAGTCTATATACTGGGTTAATTCATTGAGCTTTGACACTGTATCTGTATCAAGAAGCTCCGTCTGGTCACTTGCCCCCGCTGATGCCGCCTGGGAATTGCCAAGCTTATTTGACATTCCTATTACCATGTACTGCCCTGTTATCTTACAGTAGCCAAGCACAGCACCTGCCAGGACAGAAACCGACAGGACGGCTCCTATTATAAATCCCCCGAAAAATCCCGGCTTCTTTCTTTTCTTTTTGCCAGCATTATTCTCCTCAGCCGCCATGTCATTCTGATGTAATTCAATCGGTTCATTGCTATTCATTTCATCGTTATTTAATTTCTCATTATTAAATTCGTTATTATCCATATCGGCACTCCTTTCATGTATACCCAGGTACATAAGACCTGTCACCAATCAGACCTGCCACCGGCAGCTTTTCTGGATGCACGGCAACTGGCAGCTTTTACTGCATACTTCGGTATACAAAAAATTGCCACACTTACCATATCAGTGTGGCAACTTTTATTATTATACTAATCTTTTGTGAAAAATATATGTTATACTCTCAAATGTTTTCTGATTGTTATACGGCTTCCCAGAAATCCGATTCCCACCCCAAGTATAAGGGCAATCGGCACCAGTGTATGAAACATTGTCTTTGCCTCTACAAAGGTGAGCATCGAACCAATAAAGTTGAATTTATCAGCAATGTATACACATATCTTCTCATATAGAAAATACAAAAGAATCAATGGAATAGCAGCTCCTATAAGTCCAATCACAATACCTTCCACTATGAATGGCGCCCTGACAAAATAATCTGTCGCACCTATAAGCTTCATAATACCGATTTCTTCTCTTCTGACAGATATACCGACTGTAATTGTATTGCTTATCAAAAAGATTGCAACTCCCAGAAGTATAAGGATTATTCCTCCTGTTATATAGCTAATCAGCTTATTCAAATCCGAAAGAGTGTTTGCAACATCCTGAGACTGGTTTACTCTCCGCACACCGTCTATTCCTGTTATATAATTTACAAGGCTGCTCTGCATTGATACATCATTCAGATAGACCTCAAGGTTTGCTGAGTTTTCCAGTGGATTGTCTGTTCCAAAGGACTCTGCTGCTCCCTCATATCCATCAAAGTATTTCTGCTGGTACGAATCCCATGCCTCCTGCGCAGAAATATAGTCAATCTTGCTGACCTCGCCTCTTTTTGCAATTTCATCCTTTATAGATAAAATCTGCTCTTCTGTTGTACCATCGTTAAAAAATACAGTTACTGCAACGC
>CAVFAM010000040.1:0-691 GCA_963620375.1 Bacteroidaceae bacterium | reverse complement strand
GCAACGCCCTGCTCTGCCTCGTGTACCATGCTGGAAAAATTGGTAAAGAGTATATAAAACAATCCAAACATAAATATGCAGGCAGCCATTGTAGCTATTGAAGCAAGGGAAAACATCTTATTTCTAAAAATATTTTTAAAGCCCTGCTTAATTGAATAAAATATTGAACTAATCCTCATCGTCATCACCTCTTTCGCTGTCGCTTACGATAACGCCTTTCTTTACTGTGATGACTCGCTTCTTCATAACCTTTACTATCTCAAGATTGTGGGTAACAACAATGACAGTTGTTCCCTTCTCGTTGATTTCTTCAAGAAGCTTCATAATCTCCCAGGCATTGTTATTATCCAGATTACCGGTAGGCTCATCTGCAAGCAGAATAGCCGGCTCATTTATAAGCGCCCTGGCAATAGCCACTCTCTGCTGCTCTCCACCAGAAAGCTCCTTAGGATATGACTTGTATTTTGCTGCAAGTCCAACCAGAGATAACATCTTTGGCACCTTTTTCTTTATATGGTTAGTCGGTTCTCCAATTACTTTTTGCGCAAAGGCTATATTGTCATAGACATTTCTGTCCTTCAGCAATCTGAAGTCCTGAAATACAACTCCAACCTTACGGCGATATTTAGGCACATGCTTTTTTTGATTTTCCTTAGTTCTTTTCCATTAACGGTAATCGTACCCTCTGTCG
>CAVFAM010000039.1:0-4023 GCA_963620375.1 Bacteroidaceae bacterium | reverse complement strand
GAGAGATGTGATGATTGATATTTCAACCATTGTAAAATCTATTAATAAGGAGACAGATGAGGTCGTAGAGCTTTCGCTTTCCACCTTTGAGTCACGATTAGGAGATTATCCTATTCTTGAAAAGTCACCGATTACTCTTCATATTGCAAACCAGGAGAACAAGCGGCTGCTTATCCAGGGAGATGTGGATGTGAAGCTAGGTATACCGTGTGGCAGGTGTCTGGAAGAAGTTCCAACACCAATCCATTTCAGAATTGATAAGACCTTATCTATTACAGATGATGGCATTATTGATGAAGATATGGAGGAAACTGACTACCTGATTGGGTTTGAACTTGATGTAGATAAACTTGTCTACGCCGAGATTTTGGTGAACTGGCCAATGAGAGTTCTGTGCAAGGACGATTGCAAAGGCATTTGTAAGGTCTGCGGGATGAACTTGAATAAGGGCACCTGCGATTGTGAGAGTTCAGCACTGGATCCAAGAATGGCAGCAATCCAAGATATATTTAACCAGTATAAGGAGGTGTAAACAAATGTCAATTTGTCCAAAGAATAAATCTTCTAAGGGAAGAAGAGATAAGAGAAGAGCAAACTGGAAAATGTCTGCTCCAACTTTAGTAAAGTGCAGCAAATGTGGTGAATTAATGATGCCTCATAGAGTTTGCAAGAACTGCGGATCTTACAACAAGAAAGAGATTATCGCTCAGGATTAATTCCTGTCAAAAAAGCTCTCCCTTTGTGGAGAGCTTTTTTTGTGCTTTTTTGTTACTTTTGTTGTAATATTTGTAATATTTGTAATTGATTTATGGACTTGTTTATAGTATATTCTCTATTAGGTACATAAGGAGGTAATCTATGCAAACTTTTACTAAGGTTGCGCTTGATGCAATGGGTGGTGATAATGCGCCTGCTGAAATTGTTAAAGGCGCAGTGGATGCTATATCAGGAAGAGATGATATCAAAATCTTTTTGGTAGGGCAGGAGGATGTGGTTGCAAAAGAGCTTTCACAGTATTCTTTTCCAAAGGAAAGAATTGAAGTTGTAGATGCTCCAGAGGTCATAGAGATGGCTGAGCCTCCGGTTGAGGCAATCAGGAAAAAGAAACAGTCATCAATTGTAGTCGGAATGAATATGGTTAAGAATAGAGATGCAGACGCATTTGTTTCGGCAGGCAGCTCAGGAGCTATTTTAGTTGGAGGACAGGTTATAGTTGGCAGGATAAAGGGTATCCAGAGACCACCACTTGCACCTCTTATTCCTACAGAAAAAGGAGTGTCACTTCTTATAGATTGCGGTGCTAATGTTGATGCGAGAGCAGACCATCTGGTTCAGTTCGCAAAGATGGGTTCTATTTACATGGAGCATGTATTAGGTGTTAAGAATCCCAGAGTTGCAATCGTAAATATTGGAGCAGAGGACGAGAAGGGCAATGCCCTTGTCAAGGAAACCCTGCCAATGCTCAGAGAGTGTACAGGAATCAACTTTGTGGGAAGTATAGAAGCAAGGGATATTCCAAAGGGAGAGGTGGACGTGATTGTCTGTGAAGCCTTTGTCGGAAATGTTATCCTTAAGCTGTATGAGGGCTTAAGCTCTACACTGGTTGGTGTGATTAAGAAGGGTCTTATGAGCACACTTAAGAGCAAGATAGGCGCAGCACTTGCACTGCCAGCCCTTAAAAAGACATTGAAAGCCTTTGATGCCAGCGAATATGGCGGAGCACCACTGCTTGGACTTAATGGTCTTGTAGTCAAGACTCACGGAAGCTCCAAGGCAAAAGAAATAACCAATGCTATTTATCAGTGCGTTGCGTTCAAGGAGAATGCAATAAACGATAAGATAAAAGAAAATATTATATAATAAGATAGAGAGGAAACAATTATGGAATTTGAAAAACTTAGAGACATTATAGTGGAAGTTCTTAATGTTGATGAGAGCGAAGTAAAGATGGACTCAACATTCGTTGATGATCTTGGAGCAGATTCTCTTGATGTATTCCAGATTATTATGGGACTTGAAGAAGAATTTGATATCGAGATTCCTAACGAGGAAGCAGAGAAAATCGTAACTGTTGGAGATGCGGTTGAGCAGATTAAAAACGCTATCAACCAGTAAGATGCAATGAAAGTTTGAAGATAAAAGCCCTTGTATAAAGGGCTTTTACTTTTTGAGGGAGAGAATATGGCTGATTTAAAAGAATTTCAGGCAAGAATAGGCTATGAATTTAACAATATCAATCTCTTGAGACAAGCCCTTACCCACAGCTCATATGCCAATGAAAAGCATATGAAGAAGCTGTCAGACAATGAGAGACTTGAGTTTCTGGGAGATGCTGTGCTTGAGGTGGTATCAAGTGAGTTCTTATACCACAATTATGCAGATGTGCCGGAGGGCGAGCTTACCAAGCTCAGGGCAAGCATCGTGTGTGAGCCTACACTGGCCTTGTGTACCCAGGAAATGGATTTGGGCAAGTACATTTACCTTGGCAAGGGAGAGGATCACACAGGGGGCAGAAAGAGAAAATCTATTTTGTCAGATGCACTTGAGGCAGTAATTGGTGCAATATATTTAGATGGTGGTTTTGCTAATGCAAAAGAGTTTGTGTTAAAATATATTATGACAGACATAGAACACAAGCAGCTCTTTTATGATAGCAAGACTATATTGCAGGAGCTTGTTCAGGGAGAGCACAAGCAGCTTTCCTACAGATTGACAGGAGAGAGTGGACCTGACCACAATAAGAGCTTTTCCGTAGAGGTATGCGTGGATGATGAGGTTATAAGCACAGGCACAGGACATACCAAAAAAGCCGCAGAACAGGAGGCAGCCTACAAGGCGCTTCTTATTCTTAAAAAAGTTGAGGAGTAAGGAATGTATTTAAAGAGTTTAGAAGTACATGGTTTTAAGTCATTTGCAAACAAGATTACATTTGACTTTCATAAGGGTATAACTGGTATCGTTGGACCTAATGGAAGTGGAAAAAGTAATGTCGCAGATGCAGTGAGATGGGTGCTTGGAGAGCAGAGTGCCAAGCAGCTTAGAGGTGCATCTATGCAGGATGTTATTTTTGCAGGTACAGAGAACAGAAAGCCCTTAAGCTATGCCTATGTTGCGATAACATTAGATAACTCGGATCATAAGCTTGCAATTGATTACGAAGAGGTAACTATTGCAAGAAGAGTATATCGTTCCGGTGAGAGCGAGTATTTGATAAATGGTACACCCTGCAGATTAAAGGAAGTATCAGAGCTTTTCTATGATACAGGTATTGGTAAAGAGGGCTATTCCATTATCGGACAGGGTCAGATTGACAGAATCCTAAACGGTAAGCCGGAGGAGCGCAGGGAGCTGTTTGATGAGGCTGCCGGTATCGTAAAGTTTAAAAAGAGAAAGAACACTGCCCAGAAAAAGCTTGAGAATGAGAGAGATAATCTGGTCAGGGTAAATGACATCTTAGCTGAGCTTGAGAGACAGGTAGGACCTCTTGAGAGACAGTCAGAGAAGGCTAAGACCTATTTAAAGAAAAAAGAAGAGTTAAAATCCTATGATGTAAATATGTTCCTCCTTGAGACAGAGAGGATAAGAGAGTCCCAGAAGGATGTAGAGCAGAAATACACAGTAGCAGACGAGGAGCTTAAGGAGGCAAATGCTTCCTACGAGCATATAAAGAGTGAGTATGAGACTCTGGGCGAGAACATGAGGGAGATGGATGAGAAGATTAATTCCATCAGGGAAAATATCTCAAATACTTCATCTACCAGACAGAAGCTTGAGAGCCAGATACAGGTCTTGAAGGAGCAGATTCATACTGCTGAGATGACTGATGAGCACTTACAGAGCCGCCTTGACTCTATAGACAGTGAGAAGGCAGAGCGCAATGCTTCCATGGAGCAGTATGAGGCTCAGAAAAAGGAATATGATGCCCAGGTGCTTGAAATCGAGGAGCACAGGAATGCTGCCCAGGACAAGCTTGAGCAGATTCAGGGAGAGATTTTAAGATGCAACACCGGCATGGAAAATGGT
>CAVFAM010000038.1:3590-6361 GCA_963620375.1 Bacteroidaceae bacterium | reverse complement strand
AGATTATACAGCATTTTTCCTTGTAGGAGAGATGGTGGAATTTGCGGATACAAAGCAGTTATTTGCATATCCACAGGATAAGAGAACAGAAGACTATATTACTGGAAGGTTTGGTTAATTGCGATGAGAAGTAAATTTGATGAGCAGCTTCAGGAATTAAATAATGAAATGATTAAGATGGGCACCATGATTGAGGAGTCCATAGCAAAGGCAGTTGAAGCCTTAGGCAAAAAGGATGAGGAACTTGCAAAGGAGATTATGGCAGGGGATGTACAGATAGACCGTGCACAGAAAAAGATAGAGAATATCTGTTTTAACCTCCTGATTCAGCAGCAGCCGGTTGCAAGAGACCTGCGTATTATAACCGCTGCCATGAAGATGGTTACTGATATGGAGCGAATCGGAGACCATGCAGCAGATATCTCTGAAATGACAATATTCATGGGAAAGAGCAAGCACGAGGCAAATCTTGAGCACATCAACAAGATGGCGTCTGAGACAGTCCTTATGCTCAACTGGAGTATCGAGGCATATATCGAGAAGGATAAGGTAAAGGCAGAGGATGTAATCGCCCATGATGATATCGTGGATGCTTTATTTGCAGAGACCAAGAAGGACATCATAAAGCTTATTCAGGACAAATCAGAGGACGGCGAGGAAGCAACAGACCTGCTTATGGTTGCAAAATACTTTGAGCGAATCGGAGACCACGCTACTAATATAGCGGAATGGGTGCTCTATTCACTTAAGACTTCGGCAGACGAAGAATTCTAATCTGACTTTACATACTTTACACAGATTATACATTTTACATAGATTTTACATAGGGCTATGTTTGGATTTTACATAGCCCTGTTAAGTTATGCTTGTAGGTAAAAGGAAAGCATATGAGGTAAAATTTATGAGTATCTTTAATTTGTTGTCAATGATTGGCGGATTGTCACTTTTCCTGTACGGAATGTCTGCCATGGGAGATGGACTTGCCAAGATGGCAGGAGGAAAGCTTGAGGCAATTCTTGAAAAGCTTACATCAAAAAAGATTTTTGCAGTTCTATTAGGTGCAGGAGTGACTGCGGTTATACAGTCATCATCTGCCACAACAGTCATGGTTGTTGGTTTTGTAAACTCAGGAATCATGAAGCTGTCACAGGCTGTTGGTATAATAATGGGTGCCAACGTAGGTACCACCATTACATCATGGATGCTGTCACTTACAGGAATAGAGGGCAGCAATATATGGCTTAAATTGCTCAAGCCATCATCTTTTTCGCCGATTCTTGCAGCAATCGGTATAATCCTTATCATGTCATCCAAGGAAGAGAGTAAGAAAAAGGATATAGGAAATATCATGCTGGGCTTTGCCATCCTTATGTTTGGAATGGAAGCCATGAGCGATGCGGTAGCACCACTTGCTGAGGATGCAGGCTTTGCAAGCATGTTTACCAAATTCTCAAACCCAGTGCTGGGTATGCTGGTAGGTGCTGTACTCACAGCTATTATCCAGAGCTCATCAGCTTCTGTAGGTATCTTGCAGGCACTTTGTACTACTGGTGCGGTAAGCTATTCGGCAGCCCTTCCTATCATAATGGGACAGAATATAGGAACCTGTATTACATCAATTATTTCATCCTTTGGGGCAAAGAAAAATGCCAAGAGAGCGGCAGCAATTCATCTGTTCTTTAACCTGATAGGAACAATACTTTTTATGGTAGTGTTCTACAGCTTAAACCAGATAATAAACTTTGCATTTTTACATGAATCAGCAAACGCAGCAGGAATCGCTGTAATCCACAGCTTGTTTAACATAGGCTGCTGTATAGTGTTATACCCATTCTCTAATCTGCTTGTAAAGCTTGCTACCATCGTCATTCCTGATGGAAAAGAGGAGGCAGAGGAGCAGGATGATGAGGAAATCCTTGCTCTTGATGAGAGATTTCTGGAGCGCCCGGCCTTTGCCATGGAGATATGCAGAAATGCCGCAAGACAGATGGCTCTTGAGACCATGGAAGCCATTACACTGGCACTTGAAGTGGTCAATGACTATGATAAGAAAAAGGCAGCACAGGTCTATAAGCTTGAAGATAAGGTAGATCACTATGAGGACAAGCTGGGTTCATATCTGGTTAAGTTATCCAGCAAGAATCTGTCAAAGGCAGACAGTGAGAGCCTTTCGGTAGTTTTACATGGAATGAGTGATTTCGAGAGAATATCTGACCACGCCATAAATATTGTAGAATCAGCAAAAGAGATGAATGATAAGTCACTTGTTTTCTCAAAGAAGGCCAAGGCTGAGATGGAGACAATTACAAGGGCTGTGCATGACATTGTGGTAAAGACAGTTGACGTATTTAACAGTGAGAGCCTTGAGGAGGCTGTCCATATAGAGCCGCTTGAGGATGTGATAGATGGACTCACAAAAGAGATAAAGCAGAATCATGTAAAGAGACTTACCAAGGGCAAATGTACTATTGAGCTTGGTGTGATTTTAGAGGATGTACTTACAAACTTAGAGAGAGTTTCAGACCACTGCTCTAATGTAGCGGTTGAAATGGTTGCCATCCATGATGGCGGATACGATACACATGAGATATTTAATTCCATGTCAGAGCAGGAGAGAGCAAGCTATGATAAGGAATACAAAGAGCTTAAATCATTGTACCGTATCAATACAAAAGATGATAAAATAAAAGAGAAAAGATAGAAAATACAAAAGGGGTGATTGAAAATGGCACTGATTTATATAGTTGAAGATGATGAGAGCATACGAGAGA
>CAVFAM010000038.1:0-3580 GCA_963620375.1 Bacteroidaceae bacterium | reverse complement strand
TGAGATATTTAATTCCATGTCAGAGCAGGAGAGAGCAAGCTATGATAAGGAATATCAGGAGCTTAAATCCCTGTATCGCATTAATGGAAAAGATGATAAAATAAAAGAGAAAAAATAGCGTATAGATAAATACAAAAGGGGTGATTGAAAATGGCACTGATTTATATAGTTGAAGATGACGAGAGCATACGGGAGATAGAGGAATTTGCCCTCAAAAATTCGGGACACAAGGTCTTGGGCTTTGAGGATGCCAAAAGCTTTTACAAGCAGATTGCAGATGTCATTCCTGATTTGGTGCTTTTAGATATAATGCTTCCAGACGAGAATGGAAACGAGATAGTAAAGAAGCTGAGACGTAGTCCCTACACAAAGAAGCTGCCTATTATCATGGTAACAGCCAAGACTGCTGATATAGACCTGGTAAAAGGACTTGAGGATGGAGCGGACGACTATATCAAAAAGCCCTTTTCTGTCATGGAGCTTATATCAAGGGTCAAGGCTCTTCTCAGAAGAACTGAGCCAGAGGATGTAAAGACAATCGTGCTTGATGATTTGGTGTTAAACAACGAAAAGCATGAGGTCACAATTGATGGAAAGACCATAGACCTGACCTTTAAGGAATACGAGCTGCTGCAATATCTCCTGATTAACAGGGGAATCGTATTGGAGAGAGACCGTATCATGGAGCTTGTCTGGGGTGTAATGTATGTGGGCGAGTCCAGAACCCTTGACATGCATATAAAGACCCTGAGACAGAAGCTGGGCGAGTATGGAAGCAGGATAAGAACAGTTAGAAACGTAGGATATGTAATAGAATGAAAAGGAAAATAAACACAAGGCTGGTGCTTATTGCAATACTTGCAGTGCTTGCATCAACAATCAGTACTACAATTGTATATTACAATCTGTTTCAGAAGCAGATACGAAATGATTTGAGCGTCAGCGCAAAGCTGTTGAAGGATACCCATTATTTTGAGACACCTGATATCAGCACGGACAATATAGATTTGTCTACAGATATCAGTGAGTTGAGAGTCACATGGGTAGATTCGGATGGTACAGTCCTCTATGACAATGATGCCAGCACCACAGAGCTTGGTAATCATTCGGACAGACCGGAGATACAGGAAGCCTTTGCAAATGGCGTGGGTGAGTGTGTGAGAAAATCAAACACCATGAACAAAAATACCTTTTACTATGCCATTCTGCTGGATAACAAGACAGTGCTCAGAGTATCAACAGAGGCGGGCAGTATATGGTCGGTATTTTTTGCGGTATCACCTATGATACTTCTCATAGTGATAATCATAGTGGTAGTCTGTATCGCTTTGTCCCATATGCTCACGAGACAGCTCATAGCACCTATTGAGAAAATGGCACAGAATATGGAGGATGCAAACATGGAGCCTCCATATAAGGAGCTGGTACCCTTTGCCAGCATGATACGCAAGCAGCACACAGACATTTTATCGGCAGCCAAGGCGAGACAGGACTTTTCTGCCAATGTATCCCATGAGCTTAAGACTCCGCTTACAGCCATTTCAGGCTATGCAGAGCTAATCGAGGCTGGCATGGTAGATGAGGAAAAGCAGAGGCATTTTGTACAGGAAATCAGAAAGAATGCACAGAGACTTCTCTCACTCATCAATGACATAATCAGATTGTCAGAGCTTGACAGAACCGATAACCAGAGCTCATTTGAGAAATTTGACCTAAATGAGATAGTGGCAGAATGTATGGAAGCCCTTGATGTAAATGCCAAAAACAGGCAGGTGACACTTGAGTACACAGGCGAGAAATGCAATGTCTGTGGCAGCAAGGAAATGATGCGGGAGCTGACAGATAATCTGGTGCAGAATGCCATCAGATATAATAAGCCAAATGGTTCAGTCTGGGTGGAAGTCCACGGCGGAGACGAGCCAAGACTTGTGGTAAAGGATAACGGAATAGGCATCCCTGCAGACGAGCAGCAGAGGATATTTGAGCGCTTCTACAGGGTGGATAAGAGCAGGTCGAAGGCTACTGGTGGTACAGGACTGGGACTTGCTATTGTGAAGCACATTGTGGAGATTCATGAGGCCAAGCTTAAGCTGGAGAGCGAGCTGGGGCAGGGAACTACAATCACGGTGTATTTTTAGATGACTTAGAGTAAACTTATTATATTTAGATTTATAAAGACCGAATGGCATATAATATGTCATTCGGTCAATTTAGTTTAATAGATGGAAATAAAAAGCTAATGGTACATTAACATTATAGTAAATTATTCTCTAGCAGAACGCCATAGAACATAGCACGTCCAGAATAATTCCAATATGCACAATCTTGTTCCATAAATAACCATTTTACAGCTAATAGTATGATTTCTATAGGGTGGGTATTACCTGCATAATCATAAAAAGTTGCGCCGGATGGAGTGAGTGATACTGTGGAACAATTATATATTTGTCGCAATTTTTGCGCAATGGAAGGGTATATGCTAGGAAAATTTATTTTACAATCAGTTAATGCATCTAAAATATCTTGATGGCTAGGATTGGAATATCGACGATTTTTTTTGAAAAAAAGTCCATCAATATGTACAGTGAAATCAAAGCCTTTATTTAATTGTGTTGGCCGTTTAAGGAAAATGCCATAGTTATCAAATTGTTCAACATTGTATTGATAACGTGATGCATTAATTCCTGTTCCGGTACCAGGAGTTTCACATAAAAAAGTTTGAATTAAATTTTTTCTCATAGAAATACGATCGCCTAAAGGTAATGAGTAGTTAATTATTTCTGTCATAAGTAGATGCCTCCTTAAAAAATTCAATGATTTCAACATTAAGTGCATTTGCAATTTGATTAAGCACCGATATGGAAAGACTTTTATTGCAACCAGCAGCTTCAATTTTAGAAAGATAGCTTATACTGATTTCAGCCTGTTCTGCAAGCTGCACTTGGGTTAACTTGGATTGTTCTCTATAGTGCTTAATATTTGAACCTATAACGCTATAAAGAAGTTGGTCATTGTCAAAATACATGTCTATACCTCTTTCACTATTTGTGAATATTATTGCATGATAAATAAAATAGATAAATTCACTTATAGTGAAATGAATAATGGCTAGTAATATATCTTGTGTTGTAGTATTATGAAAATATCAGAAGAAGGGGGGATGACATATATTATTACAACCAAATAATTTTAAGCTTGAGCCAACAACAATCTGGTCGTTTCCAGATAGGGGAAGTTGGGCAACTCATTCTGGAAAGTACCGAGGAAATTGGTCGCCATATGTACCAAGAAATCTGATACTTCGTTATTCTAAACCAGGAGACTGGATTTTAGACCAATTTATGGGGAGTGGAACGACTCTAGTCGAAGCAAAACTGCTCAATCGAAATGCGGTAGGGATTGACATAAATCCGCAGTCTGTTTCAATTTCTGAAACAAATTTAAAATTCCAATGCAACACAAAATCAAAAATATATACACGAAATGGCAATGCGACAGATTTGCAGTTTATAAAAGATGAGGGAATTGATTTCATTTGTACACATCCGCCATATGCAAATATAATCAGGTATAGTAAAGA
>CAVFAM010000037.1:3222-5715 GCA_963620375.1 Bacteroidaceae bacterium | reverse complement strand
ATTCCCACTCGGAGTTTGGGGTCTTGGCTCCGTATACCGATGACAGGGCATGACCCTTTATGGTATTTTCTGTCAGCGAATCAAAAAATGGGGTGACTGTGGCATTGGTTGTAAAGTTTCCCACCACCGACAAATCCGCATAGGATTCGCTCATAATTGTGATAATTGTAGGCTTTTTGCCATTGCTGTTGCTTGCTTCCACGCTGGCTGGCTGATTACCATACTGGCTCTCAAGCTCATCCACCACATCCAGACTGTAGCCGTCAGGCTCGCTCACAAAGCTGTCCCTCACACCGAGGGCAAAGTTTAACAGATAACCATTCCTATATGTGCCCTTCATCTCCCATGTCTCTGTGATTGTATCTACGCAGTTTACTGCCACAATTACTGTACATGCTGCTGCCGAGAGCACTGTAATTATTCTCATCTGCCAGAATACCTTAAATTCAGGCTTTAGCTTCCTGACCAGAGCCACAAAGAGGATAGAAGCAAGTATTACATAGCACGCCTTATCGTTAAGCGAAAACTTATACTTGCCAGCCACACTCAGCCCTGTTCCTGCCGACCTCAAATCCGCAAAGGTAATCTCATTCCCCCTGAATTCATACACAAAATAATCTATAAATCCAAAGGACAGGAGGCTTATATGGGATATAATGCAGGTCAGTCCCGGCTTTTTGGCAAAGGTCTGCACCAGAAAATAAAAAGCCAGCGCTATGAGGTAGTTGTAAAACCATTTCTCATCCGTGGTCTTTACAAAATCCTCTGCGTCCAGCAGCACATACTGGATAGAATAGACCGTAAGTGCTGCTCCTCCTGCAAACATTATAAGTGCCCATACCCATGGGATTTTTTCCTTTAACTCTATATCCAGAGACTTTATCAGATAATATAAGGCTGCAAAGCCTAAAAGAATCCACCAGTTATACTTTACTACTATCCATAGCACTGCCGCCAGACCGACATAAATCAAAAAATTAATATTGTTCTTTGCATTATATTTAAATGAAATTTTCATTGTTTTTACGCCTCACTCAGCTACTATCTTACAACAAAAAAAACTACATGTATACTGGGAAATGTTATATACTAAATATAACCAATACAAAGGAGGACTAATCATGCCAGGATTTACTACTCACTATCTATTTGGAATAGACGCATACAAAAAAATCAAAGACAAAAAGATAAAAAAGAACCTCTACCACAACCACAGTGCCTTCGCCCTGGGGCTGCAGGGGCCAGATGTATTTTTCTACTATCTGCCATCCTACCTCCTCCACAAGGAGAATCTGGGAGCACTTGCCCACGATACAGACACAGGGGCATTTTTTGCATACCTTTTAGAGAGTAGAAAGCAGTTTATTGGAAAACCAAGACAGCTTGCAATAGCTGACGCATATATAACAGGCTTTATGGGGCACTATACTCTGGACTGCACTGTCCACCCATATGTCTACGCTTTCACAGCTTATGACCCAGAGCATCCAAAGAAAAATACAGAATACTTCGGACAGCATGCCTATTTTGAGACAGAGCTGGACTGTGAGCTGTTAGCCTACAAGAAGGGCTTGTCTCCATCCCGCTTCCACCAGAACTCAACCATCGCCCTGTCCAGAAAGCAGCGCAGGGTCATAAGCCAGATGCTGTGCTATGCCTACAACAACACCTATCCGGGAATCACTGCCACAAAGAGGCAGATAGCAAGTGCCACACGCTGGATGCAGCTTGGAACCCGTGCAGTCAACGACCCATCCGGTCAGAAGAAGGTCATGGTTCGTTTTATCGAGGGACTGGCTCTGGGCAGACCATTTATCTCTGCCATGCTGCCAAGTGACAGGTACCAGTTCGTACCGGATGCCATGAATTTTGCCCATAAAAAATGGATTCACCCTTGGACCAAAGAGTCCTCAAATGAATCCTTTATAAATCTCTATCAAAAGGCTTTAGAATTATACTCAAAGCGTATTGACAGCTTCTACAAGCTTATAAGGGAGAAAAAAGCAAGTGCATATGATGAGCGCAGCTTCCTCAATTCCTACGGAAACCGCTCCTTCCTCAGTGGCCTGCCACTCAGATAGCACTTATGCTAGTCCTGCTGTCTCTTCCATCTGCCAGACTTTATGTATAAGCCCAGGAGTATAACGCTTATAAATGAGCTGGCAGGTGAAGCACAGCCTATGATAAATAAGTTTGCATTTGGCAGCTTTGACAAAATCCATGTCAGCGGCACCCTGACTAAAAATGTGGTTATCAGGTTCTGTGCCATATTGTAGGTTGTCTTTCCACAACCATTGAGCATACCTGCAAGACAGAAGGTTATGCTGGTAAATACCGCATCTATACTGTAGGCTCTCATGTACTGGCCTGCAAGCTCTATAACTGCTGCATCATCCGTGAATATGGATGGAAACAGCCATGGCATAAACTGACATATGGCAAGAAAAACCAATCCAATCGACAGGCACACAGCCATAGCGTAGCGCACTGACT
>CAVFAM010000037.1:0-3212 GCA_963620375.1 Bacteroidaceae bacterium | reverse complement strand
GTACTGCTTTGCCCCGAAATTCTGCGCCACAATCACCGATACAGATGATGTAAAGGCATTCTGCGGAATAAAGGCAAACTCCACAATCTTATCTCCTATTCCCATGGCAGCACTTGCTGTAAGCCCCATAGAATTAATGATTGCTGTGATAAACATAAAGCTTATATTGACAAGTATACTCTGAATACCAATAGGTATACCCACCTTTAATATAGAAGCTGTGGTCTCTCCGTGAAATCTGATGTCCTTTGCTGAAAATGGAAATACCATTCCACGCCTTGCGATAAATATAAGGCTGTATATAAAGCTGACACCCTGGGCACAGACTGTAGATATGGCTACACCCATGGCTCCCATGCCAAATCTTCCTGTGAGAATGTAATCTCCACATATATTTACAGCGCAGGCAACTCCTACGAATATAAGCGGGCTCTTGCTGTCACCCATGGCACGGAGCAGGGCACATACGATGTTATATCCTATGATAAGCGGTATGCCGCAGCTGCATATCTTCATGTAGGCTACCGCCTGTTCCATGGCTTCATCCGGTACGTTTAAAAGTCCCAGAAGCTGTGGTGAAAATACAAAGGCTACAAATGTCAGTATTAGTCCTACCACTGCAAAATCAATAATGACATTACCTACAATTTTTGCAGCCCTCTTTTCATCCTTTGCACCTATGCACTGACCTACCAGTACTGTTCCACCACTGGATAAGCCTATGGCAAAATATGTAAATACTGCCAGAAGCTGGGCACCGCTCGATACTGCTGAGAGTCCCGCTGTGCTTCCGAAATTTCCTATAATAAGTGTGTCTACTATTCCATACAGGTTCTGTAGCAAAATAGCAAACAGAAATGGCACTGTAAACCTTAACAGGTTGCTTAAAACCGGTCCCTCTGTGAGCACCATTTCTCTTTTTGTATTAGTTTTCATTATGTTTCTCCGACCTTCTTATGACTAATCTAAAAGCCAATATTCTAAATACAAGTCCTGTATTTCTGAGTCAACAGCCTCGTCAGCATGTGATGCAATCTGGTATTTTGTATGCCTTTCCAAAAGCCAGTGCATAAGCTCCAAACCATTATTATCTAAATTGATAAGCCTCACTTTATCATCCCCCTGTTTTTCGCACAGCTCTATCATAGCCTTGGCTTCTTCATTGTTTTTAGCCCAGCCATCATATTTATCATCTGTTGGCTGATTGTCTGCATCTATCCATATTCTCATATATATTTCCCTCTCCATTTCTTATCTGATTTTTCTATTTATCCTCGTTGTCCTGATTATCATCAGCGGCTTCCTCCAGCTCCATATAGGCTCTGGCTATCTTCTGGTAATCCACCTGATTTTTAATCTTTTCCACTGTGAAATCATCATCTGTGATTTTTGCCCTGTATATATAAAGTCCATCCTCATTGATTGTGTCGTCCTCAATCAGTGCGCCTACTACATAGTGCTTATTTTCAAAATCAAATTCATCTACCACAGCAAGTTCAACCTCTTCGCCCTCCCTGTTTGTGGTTTTAAAGGTTGCGTATTCTTTGAAATCTTCCATTTTGTCACCTCTTTATTTATATATCTGTTATATTCTATACTTTATCTACCACTTAGACTTCTGTGCCCGGATTCTCTGTAGCCTGAACCTCCGTGCCCGGAGTCTCAGTCGCTGGCTGTGCAGGCTCACAGGTATAGATTACATTTATAACCACATCGTCCGACACATTTCCGCTGTCGTCCTTTGCATGTATCCTTACACTATAGCTTCCTGCTGACTTATTCTGTATTGCAGTGCTTAAGGCTGCATAATCAGACTCATCCACCACTGCCTCAGCAGAGTAACTGCCGTCTGATACTGACACCTGACCCTTTAACATAGCTTCAAGCTGGGAAGCGTCAAAGCTGCCGTCTGTGAGATAGAGGTCTCCATTTGATGTAATTGTTGGTTTTGTTGTATCTACAACAGTGTATTCTGTTCGGGCTGTAGATGTATTGCCCATGGAATCTGTGGCACTGTAATCTATCACATAGGTTCCAGGCACATCTGTATTTACCCCGCCTGTTGCAGAAACTCCTACTGCATCACCCGATACGTCTGTTGCAGTCACGCCAGCCATAATATCCACTGCACTGCCTCGCTCAACTGTCACATTACCGGCACAGGCTATTACTGGTCCTGTTGTCCTCCATGGGTTAGCTGCGTCAGGGTCTGTAGGATCCCAGCCCTTACATGGACTGTTCAAGTCAATTCTTACAGCTGAAGGCTTGCCAAGAGGTCCCGGGTCTGGGCTGTCATATATCTCAACTGTAGTTCCTGAAGGGCAGTTGTCTACAAGCCATTTTGCATCTCTCACTGCCAGTCTCACACAGCCTAAAGAAGCAAAATCTCCCAGCTTATTGTATTCCTCTGACTCCAAATCCCCCTTGTTGGTAGTGTGATATGGCACAGAATGGAACATTATAGCTCCATGGATTCTGTAGGCATACTGGCCATATACATTGCCATAGAGTGCTCTCCACTCGTATTTTGTCGAGGTCTTAAAGGTACCAACCGGTGTGCCATCATTGAGTCCGCATGAGCAGACCATTGCCTTGACAGGTACTGTGTAATTGCCATCTGCATCCTGTGCGTAAACTGTCACTGTGTTCATAAGGCGGTTTACCCTGATAAGATATGGCTTTGAGTTATCCACCTTTACCTCTGGCTCCTTGTACTCCACATTCTCATCTGAGTCATCCAGTGCCAGCTCTTCCTCGTAGTATTCCTCCTCAGAAATCTCCGTCTCTGCTTCTGTGGTTTCTACTTCCGCAGCCACCTCTTCTGTGGCTTCAGACTCCACTGGCTCAGACTTAAGCTCTGTACTCTGGGCTGCTGCCGGCACAGCCTTATTGCTTCTGCTGTGGATAACTGCTGCTGACACTGCCACTGTAACTGAGATTACAGCGATTAATGCCACAATGACTATAAGACAGATTTTCTTATGTTCTTTGATAAAATTCATTTTCTTCTCCTAAATTTAATTTTTATACCTAGTGCTATTTTACTATTTTAATGGTATACTAACTTTAATTTATACCACAAAAACATACCTGTTATCAATAGATGACGGGCAGATAGGAGGATTTATGTACGAATTTACAAATGACTGCTTACTGAACATTGACACAATAGATGATGAGCACAGACACCTGTTCAAGCTCATAAATGACGC
>CAVFAM010000036.1:13410-14681 GCA_963620375.1 Bacteroidaceae bacterium | reverse complement strand
GTTTGAAAAATCCTCCATCGTATCATAACAAAATGGAATCCTGCTCATATCCATAATTGCTCTGGATTTTGTAACATGAATCCCATCCCTGTCTCTGTATGCTATGCCGTCGATGGCCTCAAGTGCTCTCCTGCCTGCATAATAATCGCAGACCTCCCTGAAGGTCTCCTCACCCTCGCCAATCATGATACCGTCTATCTCTGGATGGTCTGTGAGGAAGTCCTCCACCTCGTAGGACACCTCAGGTCCTCCAACCCAGACTGGTGTATCAGGGCATATCTTTTTAAACTCTCTGACAACCGACTCCACATAGTCAAGATTCCATATATACACTGAAAAGCAGAGTATATCCGGCTTTCTCTTATAGATTTCCTCAAGGATATAATCCTTCTGGTTATTGATGGTAAACTCTGCCAGCTCAATCTGGGATTTGTACTCTCCCGCACATGCCCTGAGTGAATAAATCGCCAGATTGGAATGTATATATTTTGCATTAATCGCTGTAAGTAGAATCTTCATTGCACTCCTAATTTTTCAAAACACATCTTATGATAATATCTATTCCTGCTATCCAGAATAGTATGGCTCCTGCCAGGTATACCTTGGTCTTCTGTTCAAATCCAAAATGATAGCCAGTGTATACCCCTGCTACTATGCACACTATGGTAAGCACCACAACCATTATAAGAATTGCCAGCAGTCCGGTATTTAAAAAGCCAAAGGCTATGCCGGCAAGGATTGTATATATGCTGGTCACTGTGGCTATGCGGGCTGCCCTTTTCAGGCTTATGCGCTCCTGCAGGCGCTCCTCAATCCGCTCGTTTTTGACCGCCTTTACACTGAGTCTTATGCCCAGGCAGAACAGTATCACAATAGACAGGATTTCTCCCAAAAGTGCCTCATTCGATACCGGATTTTTCTTTAACAGCAATGTGGACAAAAAATATCCTATATACATTGAAACAAGCTGAAATATTGCCATCAATATGCAGATTTTTGACAGCTGTCTTTTATTTACTTTACTCACAAGAGAGCCCTGACACTCCATCGCTGCAAATATGTCAAGGGATATTCCCGCAACTATCAACAGGTTTTCTATCCAGCTCATTGCTTTCCTCCTAGATTATACTTCCTCCATTATACGAGGGAAGCTTAGATTTTTCAATTACATATATACATAAAACCTGCCACCGGCAGCTTTTATTGCATACTCTGGCATATAAACAAAGTGTGCGCTTAACGCACACTTTCGCTGTATGGCACCTTTCGTA
>CAVFAM010000036.1:0-13400 GCA_963620375.1 Bacteroidaceae bacterium | reverse complement strand
TCGTAATCCTGTGTACAAAAGGTGCCATGTCTAAATTCTTCACTATTGCATTAATGCTTCCACATCATTACTCAGCATCTGCTGTCTTGATGGCTGCAAGCTTGTATACAAACTTGACACTTCCATTTGCTCCATCTGCAATTCCTGCATATGACTGGTAATCAGCTCCTGCATCCAGTGTAGCCTGAAGCTTATTGGCAAGTGGCTTGATGTCGCCATTGTATGCGTCAAGAATCTTGTTGATTCCCTTCTCGTTAAACTCGACGATTCCATCTGCCAGTGTGTGTGAACCCTCTGCAAGTGTATCTGCTCCATCAGAAAGCTGTACTGTGCCATCTGCAAGCTGGTTTGCTCCGTCAAGTAAGGTCTTGTTGTTTGATACCAGTGTGTTTGAGCCATTTACAAGCTGGGTGATTCCAGATGTAAGGGCTGGTGCTGAGTCAGCTAAGGTCTGTGTTCCTGCTGCAAGTGCCTGCATACCTGTTACAAGGCTGTAGCCGTTTGCCTGTGTGGCATTGATTGATGATGCTACTGTTGCCTTGGTCTGCTCTGCCGCAGATACTGCTGCCTGCTCGGCTCCTGACACTGCACCTGTGTAGGCTGCTGTTGCTGCTGCCTGACCTGCTGCTGTAACTGCTGCTTCTCCTGCTACCGATTTTGAAGCTGTGACTGCTGCTTCTCCTGCTACCGACTTAGCTGCTGTGACTGCTGCTTCCTCTGCTACTGTCTTTGATGCTTCAACTGCTGCGTTTCCTGCTACTGTCTTTGATGTTTCAACTGCTGTGGTCGCTGCCACCTCCTCTGAAACTGTCTTGGCTGTGTCTGCAACACTTCCTGACAGATCAGCTATGATTTTATCAACCTGCTGGTCTATAAGTGTCTGCACATAAGCCTCGGCTGCACCCTGCTGACCTTTCATAGTGTCAAAGGCTGTCACTGCTGAGTTGTAATCAGTAACAGATAATGGAAGATTAGCTGCCTTTACAGCATTTGCTACCTCCTGAGTAAATCCAGCCTGTACCATAGGTGTCACTCCGTTTGTAAGCACTGCCATAAGCTGTGTATTTGCCTTAAGTGATGATGCTGCTGTATCAGCTATCTCAGATGTAAGTCCTGCATTAAATCTACTTTCTACAGCTCCTGTCACCTGACTTTTTATAGTTTCTGCCTGGGCGTCCACGCTTGATGCTACCTGGCTCTTTATGGTGTCTGCCTGGGCATCTACGCTCGATGCTACCTGGCTCTTTATGGTGTCTGCCTGGGCATCTACACTTGATGACACCTGACTCTTAATGACATCCGCCTGGGTATCTACATTTGCTGATACCTGACTCTTTATAGTGTCTGCCTGTGAGCTTACAGTCTTTGAAGCCTGCTCCTCAATGGCTGCTTTCTGGGCTTCAATTGTGCCGTCTACCTGAGTTACAAGAGTCTGCTTCTCGCTGTCTGTAAAGGCTGTTGATACAGTGCTGTTAAGCAATGCTACTCCATCACTCAATGATTTGGCACTTGAATTAAGTGTTGCAATTCCTGATGTCAGGCTTGGCACGCTGGCATTTAAGGTGTTAAGTCCTGTGTTAATCTGGTTTGCTCCATCTGTGTATGATGCAAGTCCACTCTTAAGTGTGCTCATGCCATCCTTTAAGGTCTTTGCTCCATCTGCAAGTGTGTCAGCTCCGTCTGCAAGCTCTGCTGAACCATCCTGAAGCTGGTCTGTTGCATCTGACAGCTCATCAAGGAGGTCATCTACAGAGTCAAGGCTTGCTCCATCTACTCCCACATAGTTTGCTGCATTTACTACAAATGTCATGGCTGTTGAAAGTGAGAAGTCCTCCACATCTGCTGTCACTTCAAAGTACTCAGGGATTGTCACATCATCTGAGAAATCCTCTGCGTCCACATCAAGGCTGTCTGAAAGTCCCGGAAGAGCATATCCGATTACAATGCTTGAGCCATTGTTTTCCTTTATGTCTCCGTTTGTCACTTCTATATTAGAGAAGCTGTCGTCCAGCACAAGTCCTGTTATGGCTGCAAAAGGTACTGAAACTGTTACCTTTTCGCCATTTACTGTCTCTGTGTAGCTGGTGTTATTTGTATAATCAAAATGGATTGTGACCTTTCCAGATTTTCCAGCCAGCTCCTCTGGTGATATTTCCTCGCCATCAAGATAGTATGTCACCTTCTGGCTGACTGGTGCCTCTGCGTTAGTTGTTCCCTGATAGTAGATGTCGTTGCCATCTGCCTTCCACTGGAGCTTGTCGCCATCCTGTGTGAACTCTTCGTCTCCCTTTACATTTTCTATATCAGACAGTGAAGATACATCCTCTATTGTATCCTTGCCATCCCTGTTGTAGAGATGGTCTGAAACTATTGTCTTGTCGACATTTCCAGATGCGTCTGTTATAAAATATACTGTTTCCTCTTTATCCATATCCTTCTTAGATACAGATACGTTTCCTAATAACTCGTCCTCAAGGCTGTCATCCTCGGATACCTCTTCTGCTTCAGTTGTCTCGGCTCCCTCTTCCGAAACAGCTGTATCGTTTTTCTCAGCTCTTACTGTGTATGTTCCCACGCATCCACCTACCAGAGCGATTGTGAGCACTCCTGCTACAACTCTTACAACATATTTATTTTTTAATCTACTCTTTAACTCAGGTAATTTCATTGTTTTTGCCTCCTGTCTATACTGCTTTGTTCTTATTCTTAAATCCTGCACTTGTTGCAACTATGACCTTGTCAAATACCATAAACAGTGATGGCAGTACAAGAATTACAACAAACATACTGATGATTGCGCCTCTCGCCATAAGCATACAGAGTGAACCAATCATGTCGATGTTAGAGTAAAGTGCAACACCAAATGTAGCTGCAAAGAATGTAAGGGCTGAAACCATTACAGACTGTGCTGAATTCTTGAGTGCATCTGTGATTGCTTCCTTTTTCTCAAGTCCGTTGTAGCGGTTCTTCTTATACTTATTGGTAAGCAAAATCGCATAGTCTACTGTGGCACCCAGCTGGATAGTTCCTATTACGATAGAAGCTATGAATGGTAAAACCGAACCAGTGTATGCCGGGATTCCCATGTTGATGAAGATACCAAACTCAATCACTGATACCAGTATGATTGGCAGTGAGATTGACTTAAATACCAATGCAATTATGATAAAAATCGCTATGATTGATATAGCACTTACTCTTGCGAAGTCAGTATCTGTAATCTCAATCAAATCCTTGGTACAAGGCGCCTCACCGATTACCATTGCTGTGTCGTCGTATTTCTTTACTATATTGTTAATCTCATCAATCTGTGCATTTACTTCATCTGATGCAACCACATATTCAGATGAGACAAGCATCATCTGGTAGTCGCCATTTTTCATTATATCTGTGACCTCGTCTGGGAGAATCTCCTCCGGTATTCCAGGTCCTATAAGTGAGTCAAGTGATGCTGCAAGCTTTACACCGTCTACATCCTTTATCTCATCTATCATGTTGATGCTGTCCTTCTGGGACAGTGAGCTTTTGGCGATAACTATATGTGTTGCGCCCATGCTGTACTCTGCATCCAGCTTATCGTTTGCCTGCTTTGATGATAAGGTATCAGGAAGTGTTCCTGCCAAATCATAGTAGACGCTGGTGTGTGTATATCCGTAAAGTGCCGGTCCAAGAATTACAAGGAAGGCAATGATGAAAACTACATAGTGGTTTGTCACCCAGTTTGCTATTTTTCCTACGTCAGGAATGATAACCTTGTGCTTGGTTTTTTTCAGTGCCTTGTCAAATACAAGGATAAGGGATGGCAGAATTGTTACACATCCGATAACACCAAAGATAACACCCTTTGCCATTACAACTCCCAGGTCGAGACCAAGGGTAAAGCTCATGAAGCAGAGGGCTATAAAGCCTGCAACTGTTGTGATTGAGCTTCCTACTACTGATGTAATAGTGTTTGAAATGGCATGTGCCATGGCACGCTTATTGTCGTCCGGGTATCTCTCCTGGTTCTCCTGATAGCTGTGCCACAGGAAGATTGAGTAGTCCATTGTAACTGCAAGCTGAAGTACTGCTGCCAGTGCCTGGGTCACATATGAGATTTCTCCCTGCACGAAGTTGGTTCCCAGATTGTATACAATCGCCATACCGATGCTGGCAAGGAATAAAATTGGAACCAGTGCCGAATCCATTGTAAGTGATAATACAATCAGTGAAAGCACAACCGCTATGCCAACGTATATTGGTGTCTCCTTCTCTGACAGGTGCTTGATGTCGTTGATGACTGATGCCATACCACTGATGTAACATTTGTCACCCACAAGCTCTGTCATCTGGTCGATTGCTGCCATTGTTCCGTCTGACGCCATGGAATCGTCATACAGCACCGCCATGAGCTGGCTGTCTGCGTCCTTGTTATTGAAGAAATCATATATATCGTCAGGCAGCATCTCTGCTGGAATAGAGAAATCAGCAACTGAACCATACCAGATTACATCCTTTACATGGTCAATGTTGTCAATCTCGTCTGCCAGGGCATCCACGTCCTTGTCGTCCATTCCCTCGACAATCAGAAATGAAAATGCTCCTGTTCCAAACTCGTCAAGCAGTATATCCTGTCCCTCCATTGTCTCAATATCACTTGGAAGGTAAGAAAGGATATCGTAGTTGACTCTTGTGTTTAAGTAGCTGATTCCAGCAGGTATAAGTAAAAGCACTGCAAGAATCAGAATTGGGATTCTAAATTTTACAACCCCTTTTCCGAATTTAATCATTGTGTTCACACTCCTTCTTTTTCTTAAAAAGAGTATAAAAAAAAGAATTGAATAACAAAATATTCAATCCTTCAAATGTGTTTTCACAAATATACAAAAAGCCCAAAATGTATATCTGAAAATACATATCTAATTAATTGTATAGGTTGGATTTCACAATTCCTCCATAACTTCAAATAATGAGCGGGAGATAATATAGTTGTATGCCTCTGCCATTTCCCTTGGCGGGATTGCATATCCACTTGATATCCATTCCTCCGCAGCGAAGCACATGGACTGGGCATAATATGTGGCAACAATATCCACTGTGAGCCATTTGTGGGTCGGCTCCTTATCGCCCTTTCTCTCTGTAAATATCTGAACCAGTACCTCCTTGGCACATTTCATGGCTATCTCGTGGAAGGTAACTACGCCCTCCATCTTCACCGCCTTGGTGTAAAATGCCTTTTCCTTCTCAATATTTGTAAACATGAGAACCATCGCCTCTGTGACCATGCCCGCCTGTATCAAAGGGTGCATGGGCTGCAAAAGCTCCGTGGTGATAATCCATTCCATCAGCTCGTATTTATCCTGAAAATGGTTATAGAATGTAGGACGAATGACGCCGGCTTTGTCGGTTATCTCTTTAATTGTAATTTTCTCAATCGGTCTTGTCTGGGAAAGCTCCTTAAGACTCTCCGCCAGCACAAGGTCAATTGCAGTCTTGCTCTGTCCTGTCATGAACCCCTTACCCTGCTGTATTACTCATCAAATTCCATAGTTACAAAATATCCCTTTTCAGTCTCTCTCACATCAACCACTGTCCCCTCTCTGGACTTGAGTCTCTGGCTGACCTCGTAGTTTCCAGACATGGCTATGGCATGCTCAATCGTATAATAATATGAAGTAGGGAGCTTGCCCTCAGTGATTTTCAGATGGTCTCCCGGCTTTGTCAGCCCCGGTCTCTCCATCTTAAATTCCATCTGTCTCATTTTATCTCTTCGCTTTCATCAATAAAATCAACATCTACCGTCTCATTCTTTTTGTATACAGTCTCCGCTCTTGAAGTGGAAAGTGCAATCCAGATATTTGATATTCCGTTAAATATAAGCACAATACCTACCACGATAATTGCCTTTTCCATCACGCCAAAGGCATCTACTACGCAGAGGACGCCAAGCACAAGGCTTATAACAGACATGACAATGCCTGCCCCCAGATGCCTATACTCATACTTCATGGCTGTAGCTGCCTCAACTATTCCACGGATGCTGTGAAATATCAGCACAACTCCGATTGCGATTGGTATGAGGCTTACGACTACTGCCGGATTTATCAGGAACCATATGCCGACTGCCAGAACTACTATGCCCATGAATACGGAAAAGCCATTTGTGACCAGCTTTAAGAAAAAGCTGCAGAGGTAAACCGCTCCGATTATGATAAGTCCAAAGGCCAAAACACTTCCGATTACATCTATTACGCCGCCACGCCAGATTATAAATACTATGCCGAGGGCTATGCAGAATATCGATGATAAGAGGAAATCGGCTTTGATTCGTTTCAGAAAGTCTTTCATTGTATACACTCCTTATTTTTAGTTGGGACGGACTTCCCAGCTTTATGCTGCAATTCAGGTGATGAATGGGAAGTCCTGGTTTTTCAGTAATGACGTGCTCATCCCAGGAAACAGAATGTTTCCTGGGATGTTCGGGCAGTCGCCCTATCAAATATGATAATCATGCCTGCTCCTGTGCAAGCACATCGCACTCATGATTATCATATTTGGCACGTCTCGTTGCTTCGTTCATTATATCATATTAATTTTCCATATGCCATAACATAGTTACTTTGTCAATTTTAGTCTCCCACATTGCGACTTGATTAATGGGAAAGTATGGTGTAAAGTGTGAATCACACAAAGTAATACTCAGGAGCTACAAGTATGGGAAAAGAAGTTAAAACAAATGCTGTAAGAATTTTAGAGAGAAACAAAATCAATTACGAGCTGCTCACCTACGAATGTGATGAGTTTATCGACGGCTTACACACCGCCGAAATGACTGGTGCGCCTGTCGAACAGTCCTACAAGACTCTTGTCATGCAGGGAAAAAGCAGGCAGTTTTATGTATTCGTAATTCCAATTGCTGAAGAAGTGGATTTGAAAGCGGCTGCCCGTGCCGTGTCTGAAAAATCTGTTGAGATGATTCACGTTAAGGATTTAACTGCTATCACCGGTTATGTCAGAGGTGGCTGCAGTCCACTGGGCATGAAGAAGCAGTTTCCTACTGTCATCGATGAGACAGCCCAGCTGTATGATGATATCTACATCAGCGGTGGTCGTATTGGTACAACCATCCGGCTCAATCCTGACGACCTGGCTAAGGTCATAAATGCAAAATTTGCCGATATCCTTGCTTAAGGATACCGGCATTTTTATACCAAAGTATGCAAGTGGAGCTGCCAGTTGCCATGCATCCAGAGAAGCTGCCAGTGGCAGGTTTGATGGTGGCAGGTTCTCTGTATGTTCATATTTAGCTTGTTATCTCTTCCTCGCCTCTTGCAAGTGTGAGTATGGTCTGAAGCTCTGCTCCTTCAACCGGTGCCTCACAGTGCAGCATATGCTTGTGCTCTGCATCAATCTCTGCAACCATGGTTTTATTTTCAGGCTCTATCTCTATCAGATAGTAATGAGCCTCTCCCTTGCTCTCATCCCATGTGATATAAGCTCTGTGGCTGCATCCAATCGACTTATCTCTCTCCTGGAAATCAACCCGTATAGCCATAAAGTCCTCTGTTATGCTGAGTGCCATGACAGAAAACTCTTCCTCCAGATATGGATACATCTTCTTCTGCTGGTATGACTCCTCATACAGCTCATCTATGTACTGCTCTTTTTTCTCAACCAGATTATCAATAAATTCCTTACCCTCTGCAAATAATTTGTTTGGGAGGAAGATAAGCTCGAACTGCTTTCTCTCAAAAATTGCATACTGCTTAGCATTGAGCTTTATCGCCTTTGTCTTTCCAGGTACTCCGTTAGCACCTTCCTTTGCAGCCTTTGCCCTTGCACGCTCAACCTCATCTATCTTCTTTAAAAGCTTATCCTTTAAGACCAGATTATTGCTGAATGGATTTAAAACAATTCCAGCAATCTCAATCTTGGAATTAACTGCCATTGCTACTATTGAAAGAAATGGCATATTTAATATAGCAGGGCTTTTTGGAGCCTTCTCTGCATGCTCTTTGTTTGTGTAAATAGGGATGAAGCACTCACCCTCCTCGTTTTTGATAAAAATTGGAATGGGCTGTTTCTTTTCTGTATCTATATTTGCAGGAACAAGAAAACGTCCTCTGCGTGCCTTATTCAAAAGTATATTTAAGTTCTCTGGTGTGCCTTCATTTTTATATACATCCATCTGTGCCTCAACTTCCGGATTCTGAACCTCCAGAGTTGTGTTTGGATCCTGATTAGCCATAATATCTGCTAATTTCTTCTTGTCTATCATTATCTAGTTCCCTTCTCTTCTTATATTTCAAGGTGCCCTCAGCCCAAGAAACAAAATATTTCTTTTATCATACCATATTTACCTGTTGTTTTGAAGCATTTCCATGATTTTAGTGTCTCTGATTATCCATTTTTTGTCCTGGCACTTGCGGTTTTGCTCTATTATTTCATCAACATCTGCCCATGCCAGATGATAGCCATCCCTGATTTCAGACTCAGTCATACTGGTATGCGACATCTCGTCCGATACGTCACAGGTGTATACATAGGTGTGGCAAATATACTTGATGTCAGGCTCATATATGTCTCTTCTGATTTCCAAGACCTCACCTACTGGCTTTATGCTGTCCCTAATCACTATAAGGCCGGACTCTTCCTGAACCTCTCTCACAACCGCATCCTCATGGGTCTCGCCCTGGTCGATTCCCCCTCCAAGGATTTTATAAAACCCGTCTCTTGCCTGCTGCATGGCATATTTTCCATCCCGGCATATGACGCCCCTCACAGCAAAACGCTCATGCGTCCTCGTGGTATCACTGTAATTATTTTCATCAAGCTCTAGTAGCATACGCATAGCTCTTATCCTCCGTTTGGATATATTTTACACTACTTTATTCCAAGATAAAATATCTATTTTTCTCCCTCTGCCTGTTTTAACTCATAGTCCACATCTGAATCTATGATATGAAGCATTATATCTGCAAACTGAGGGTCAAACTGCCTGCCACTGCCCCTCTCAATCTCGCTGCGAACCACATCCTGTGGCAGGCAGTCCCTGTAGCTTCTGGTGGAGGTCATGGCATCATAGGCATCTGCCACACCTATGATTCTCGCAATCTCAGAAATATCGTTTCCGCTGAGTCCATCCGGGTAGCCAGCCCCTCCATATTTCTCATGATGCCATCTGGCGCCGTCCTGTATGTCCGGCATCTCCGATATATCAGAAAGTATTTCCGCTCCAATTATCGGATGCTTTCTAATCTCTGCATACTCATCATCTGTGAGCCTCTCAGTCTTGTTGATGATTGCATCAGATATTCCTATCTTTCCCACATCATGAAGCAGGGCTGAATACTCAAGCCTTTTTAACTTATCGCTGTCATATCCCAGCTTTTCACCAATCATCACAGAATACTTTGCCACTCGTGCCGAATGTCCCTTTGTGTACTTATCCTTCGCCTCAATGGTCTTGCTTAAGGTCTGCACAAGCTGATCTGTCATGTGCTCTGTTTTTTCCAGCATAAGACTCTGCTCTAAGACCTTCTCCTCAGATGTGGCATCGGTAATCATAACAACCACGCCGTAGCTGTCACCATATGTGTCTCTGGACACGACAGAGCGTATGCTGCAGGATATGTTTGTCCGCTTTGACTGTAGATGCTCCGACAGCTTTTTGCCATTCATAATGCGGTCAAGCTGGGTCTCATTCCCCTCCAGCAAGTCCTTAAATGCAGGCCTCTCTGTTTTTTCAATTCCAAGCAGAGTCCTGGCGTAGTCATTGCAGCTGTCTATTTTTCCATTCACATCCAGCACTATGATTGCAAGCTTCGCCTCGTTGTATATGGCATCTGTGACATTGTCCTTTGAAATGCTGAAGGTATTTTCCTTTGCAGTCCAGAATATAGTGCCGATAAAGGCAATCGTAACACCTATGCCGGAGCTTGGGTATGATGGAATATGAAAAAGTGGAAACAGGGTATCTGGCATGGCAAGTATAAACATGACGCAGTTTACCAGCACTATTTTGAGCACGAACATATGCTGTCTGCGCAGTTGACTCTTTTTGAAGCACATATATACGAGAAGAACACAGAAAACCAGATAAAAAGTGATATAGAAATAATGGTAATACACCACAGGACTCATCCTGGTGTAAAAGGCAGTCCTCATCCCAATACTGAAAAAGTCATGTATCGGCGCAAGTCCAAATATAAGCCAGTCACCGACTGACAGGGCAATTCCAAGCCCCGCAAAGGCATTGTAGCCCCTGCCCTTCATCCCCACCAGCCTGCCTATATACAGGCACAGGGCAACCACATACATGTCGAAGGCTGCTATCAGCAGATAGAAAAACATATTGTAAAACGCCGGCTCTGTGGATATGCTGTAGCCCAGGGACATGATATTCCACAATATAGCCGCAAGCCCCATCATCACAATAATTCTGTTTTGTCGTTTGTTGTTGAATACGTTTGATTTGCAAAATGACACCGCCGCCACAGCACATAGACATGTGCTGACAGCCAGTACGATGATTGTAAACATTCCTGTCTGCATGTGTAATTTCCCCCTGATGTTTTCCCTTTTGTATTGTTGGTAACATTATACAGGTTTGGGGGTGGGGGTTCAAGTGGCGGATAATATACACCACTCATGCTCTGCATAAAAATAAAACAGTTATTTTTTCACGATAATCCATTCCCCATTCTCAAATATATACTGAAATTCTGTCAGGTTATCGCTTAGCATAACTTCAATAAGCTCATCGAAGTCATCAACTAAATTCACATTTAAAAGGTCTGAAGTTTTAACCCAATACATCTTACCCTCATCAGAGTCAACAAGCTCCCCTTCAAACTGGTCTGTCTCAAAAAGAAATACGATATATCTTCCGCCTTCTATTGGAAACTGCTTTACCCCGCAAAGTCGAGGAGACTTAATCGTAAGCCCGGTTTCTTCCTTCATTTCTCTGACAACAGCATCCATTATAGACTCCCCCGGTTCGATATGCCCACCGGGAAGGGCATAACCTTTCCAGTCATCCTTTACTCTGTCTTGCAGCAAATAGCTGTCTTCAGTGTGTATCAAGCATAATACTGTAAGTTCTACTTGTTCTGTCCGCATTTTTCTTCACCACATACTCAAACTAACGATTTAGGCTTTTCATTTTGTCAAGAGTACCACATTTTCAATATGCTCTGTCATCGGAAAACAATCAAACGGCGTACATTCCTTCATTTTATACCCATGCTTTGTAAAATATTTCAAATCACGAGCCAGAGTATCCGGTCCGCAGGATACATAAACAATCCTTGTCGGAGACAATTTGACTACTGATGACATAAAGGCTTCATCACTGCCGGTTCTTGGCGGATCCATTATGACAACATCCGCTGTCTCTCCCTTTTGAGCCATATCCACCATGAATTTTCCTGCATCATCATTGAAAAACCTGATGTTTTTTACATCATTTCTCTTTGCATTAATTACCGCATCCCTTATGGCATCCTTGTTCAGCTCAACTCCGATTACCTCTCCCGCCTTCTGGCTGGCGATAATACCAATTGTGCCTGTACCGCAGTAGGCATCTATAACCTTTTCCCTGCCTGTAAGCCCTGCGCATTTTATTGCCTTTTCGTAGAGCAGCTCGGTCTGCTTTGGATTTACCTGATAAAAAGAGCTTGGTGATATTCTGAATGTGCAGCCACAAAGCTTGTCCTCTATAAAGCCTTTTCCGTAAATGGTTATGTTGCGCTCACCAAGCACCATGCTTGTCCTCTTGTCATTTACATTTATGACAACTGTACTTATGGCTGGGTGCTTCTTCCTGATTGCCTTTACAAAATTATTTTTGGACGGAAGAATCGGTGATGCAAGAACTAAAACCACCATTATCTCTCCTGTGGCATAGCCCTTTCTAATAAGGACATGGCGAAGCAATCCATAGCCTGTGTCCTCGTCGTAGGTTTTTATCTTGAAGGATTTGAGCATATCCTTGATGTCTCTTATGATTGCGTCTGCCTCTGCATCTTCAATCTGACAGCTGACCACATCTACCACATCATGAGTATTTTTCCTGTATACACCAGCTATGACCTTGCCATGATTGCAGTCAAACACCGCATGCACCTTATGTCTGTAATGATATGGACTATCCATTCCAACAATAGGCTCCACCTTTCCGAAAGGCTTCATAAGCTTATTCATATAATCCTGCTTCTTTGCAAGCTGTCTGGCATAGTCAAGTCCCTGATAGTCGCAGCCACCACATTTTTTTGAATAAGGGCAAAGCATGTCGTCTGTTATGACATCTATCTTCTTTGCACTTACTACCATTTTTTTGTCCGGCTTTGTATTTGCAGGCTTGACGCTTGTTACTTTTTTGCGTGTATTCTTACTGCTGCTGGCTCTGTTACTCTTGACTTTATCCCCAGCTATGGTTTTGTCTCTATATTGGGATTTTTCCCTGTATTGAGTTCTTTTATCAGTTCTGGCACTCCTGCCTATATTATTATCTATATGATTTTTCTTGTTTTGTATTTTCTTCATTTTTCCTCTTTACTGTGCAAATGACTTATACAAATCCACATGGTCATATATACATGACCAGCTGCTGTTTGCGGATGCTGTCACACAAATATATGTCCTGCCGCTCTCTGACTGCTCGTAGCTTGCCGCACAGCTTCCTGCCTGGTCTACAAAGCCAGTCTTGGCACCGATTACCTCACCGGACTCCATCTTGTCCTCTATTCTTCTTAGAAACCAGTTTGAGCAGATAAGCCCTTCCGGATTCTGCTCTGTGGCGGTTGTTGTGTATACATGGGCTGACAATACTGGTCGGCAGATTTCATTATCCATGGCAGCCTTCATAATCATTGCTATGTCATAAACTGTGCTGTAATGATCCTCCCCATATATTCCCACACAGTTTGTGAAATGGGAGGTCTCGCCACAGCCAAGCTCTGCAAGCTTTTCGTTCATCATGTCCGCAAAGGCTTCTGTCGAGCCAGCCACATATATGGCAAGCTGACCTGCCGCCTCTCCTCCCGATGGCAGGATTGTTGCGTAAAATAAATCCCTTACTGTGACAGTCTCACCTTCTATAAATCCGGCATTGCTGCATCCATTTGCAAAGGCAAAATCAATAGCGTCCTGGGATATAACAACTGTATCATCAAGCTGGGCTGGGTCTATATGCTCCGCCGCTACAAGCACTGTCAAAATCTTTGTCATTGAAGCAGGACTCATCCTCTCTCTTGGATTTTTCTCTGCCAGAATGTCTCCTGTCTCCTCATCTATAACTATGGCATAGTCACTGTTTACTTCATTGATAAGCTGAAAAGTAGAATCAGTCTCATGAGCAGTGTAATAATCCACATTTGCGTCTGCTGTATCGTCAGCACTTCCATCACCGGTGTCCTGAC
>CAVFAM010000035.1:0-2015 GCA_963620375.1 Bacteroidaceae bacterium | reverse complement strand
CCTATATGATGACCTGTATCGTCTGGTAAAGGACAAGGACTACTTTGTGCTCACAACCAATGTGGACCATTGTTTTCAGCGGGCAGGCTTTGACAAGAAGAGGATGTTTTACACGCAGGGAGATTTTGGCTTGCTCCAGTGCAGCAAGCCCTGCCATAATTCGACCTATGACAATGAAGAAATCATAAGAGAAATGGTATTAAGCCAGGGCTTTGAGATAGAAGACGGAAAGCTGATAAAGCCAGCCAATGTAAATCTAAAAATGACAGTACCCACAGAGCTGATACCCAAATGCCCAAAATGTGGCAGACCAATGAGCATGAACCTGAGGGCAGATGATACCTTTGTGGAGGATGCCGACTGGGAAAAGGCAGCAGACAGCTACGAGGAATTCATGCGAATGCACATGCGTAAAAAAATCGTATTTCTGGAATTAGGAGTAGGCTATAACACCCCAGGCATTATAAAATATAACTTCTGGCAGTATGCCCGCACATGGCAGCAGGCTTATTATGCCTGCATAAATAAGGGTGAAGCCTATCTGCCAGCGGAAATTAGTGATAAGGGTATTGCCCTGGATGGAGATATTGCCAATGTGCTTGAAGCTTTAGAGAAGGAATAGGAAGTTTGATTTACACAACCTAAAAAGCTTTATTCCCAATCTCTGGTGATATTCTTCGTCCAATTCCCCTTTTTGTAGTGCCAGAACACAAATGGCATCTTCTCAAACTCATCCAGTGTCATGACAAAATAGACCCCAAGCGGTGGCAGCTTAATCACATAAGCTGCAATCGCCATAAGCGGAACCGCAATAAGCCACATGCACAGGGTGTCAGTAATCATGCCAAACTTGGCATCACCGCCCCCACGGAAGCAGCCACAGATAAGGCAGGTGTTGATTCCCTCACCAACCAGACGCCATGTGGTCATAATCATGAGACTGCCCAGGTAGGCTATGGCAGTTTCCGAAAGCTTGTCGCTGTAGAAACTAATCATCAGAGGCCGTATGGCGATAATGATAGCACAGCCAATCAGCGCCACTATAGTTGTGATATGGAGCATACGTCTGCCATATTCCTTGGCGGTCTCCAGATGATTCTGTCCCAGCTCCTGACTGACAATGATAGTGGTGGCGTTTGCAAAGCCACGGCAGGCAATAGCCCCCATGTTTACAACCATGATAGCCACAGCGTTTGCGGCAACCATATCGTCACCTATATGTCCCAGAATTGCGGCAAAGGCAGAGCTTGCCAGACTCCATGCCACGTCATTTATGACAGACGGAGCAGCAATCTTGAGGAAATCTGTTAAAAGCACTCCTGTTTTTGCAAAAAGGTATCTGACACGAAACTTTATATCATTGCTAAAGAGTGAGTATGTAAGGCATATTAGCACCTCAACGATACGGGCGATTACAGTTCCAAGGGCAACACCAGTCACCCCCAGTCTTGGAAGCCCGAACAAGCCAAAGATAAATGTAGCATTACAAATCACATTCACACAGAGCGAAACCACATATGTGACAGAAGGCAGGACGATTTTGCCCACACTTCTTAGAGCACTCATGAAGACCTGTGAAAATCCCATAAACACAAAGGAAAATGAAATAACCCTCATGTACTGGCTGCCCACAGCGATAGTCTCGGCATTGTTGGTAAAGATAGCCATAATCCTGTCAGGGAATGTGAAGGATATTGCGAAAAATACAAGCGATATTATAATCGACAGGCGCTCTGCCAGAGCCAGTATTTTCTCGACAGTCTTATTATCCCCCTTGCCAAAATACTGGGCACAGAGGACAGAGGTGCCAGCTGCAAGCCCATAGTAGAGGCAGAAGAGCACAACTGTAAACTGGTTTGCCAGCGAGGAAGCTGACATGGCAGTCTGGCTCACATAGCCCAGCATGATGGTATCAGCCATGTTGACCAGAGTGCTTATCAGGTTTTGTATCATAATAGGAAATGCCAGCTTGGAGGCATATTTTAGAAAATCTCTCTTGTTTAACATATTTATCT
>CAVFAM010000034.1:0-2910 GCA_963620375.1 Bacteroidaceae bacterium | reverse complement strand
ACTCACGCTATCGTTTTTTACATCAGCCTGTTCCTTCATATAAGAAATAAATCTTTCGACTGCTGGCAGATGATAGGCATCCTTCCTCCAGAACATAAATATCTGGTGGCTGATGTTCAAATCCCTTATTCCATGGATTGCGACTCCCGGGTGATTGTCTAATATATCAGTACGAGGCATAAGTGCCACACCAAAATTCTCCCTTACGAGAGCCACGATTGAGTACTCATCCGGACATTCCACTACTATGTTGGGATTTACTTCATATTTTTTATAGAGACTCCTCAAGTGGCTTCCCATCCAGGAATTTCTGTCATAGCCAATAATCGGATACTGGCAGAGTTCATCCAGTGAGATTTCCTTTAATTCGGAAAGTTCATGCTCGATTGGCGTTATGACAACCATTTCCTGATTTATAAGAGGAAAGTATTCCAAATCATCCTTTTCCAGACAGCCGCCAAAGCCTATATCCAGTTCACCTGATTTTACTTTTTCTGCAATGGCAGGTGTATGATTCTGCCAGAAATTAAACACAACCTTTGAGTTTTCTTTGTTTTCCAGGAAACGTCGTACCTTATGAGGTATATAGTGCCCAGCCAGAGGAAAAACATATCCTATATCTATTTCTCCACCATTGCTGGATAATTCCTGCATCTTATCCACAGCCACATCACAATCTGCAATAATCTTGTTGGCATGCTCCAAAAACAGGTGGCCTGCCTTGGTAAGCACTACACCTCTTCCATCCTTTTTAAATAATGTAACTCCCAGCTCTGTTTCCAGTGCCGCCATAGACCTGCTCAGTGATGGCTGTGATACATACAAAGCCTCCGCTGCCTGATGATAATTTTCCAGTGTTGCCACCTTCTGAAAATAAATTAACTGATTAAGTGTCATGCTGATACCCGCTCCCTTTATGAAATATGTCTAATTTTCGCTCTCTATATTTTGATATTTTAACCGATACTGTATATTCCTAACAAAATTATACCTTATTGATACATTTATTGCATTATTTTTCTACATGATAGGCATTAGACGCTAAGTTTTTCACTTGTTAAAATATTATCATAAAAGCTTTGTTAAATTTTAAACAAAGTACGAACCTAACCCATCTTTTTGTTTGTGACAAAACGAAAAAGAAACCAAATATCTTACTAAAAGGAGAAGATTATGAACAAAAAATACTTGCCAAGTGCCTTGATTCTGTACTTGAACTACTTTATCCATGGTGTTGGATGCTCTATCTTAGGACAGGCTGTCATCAAGGATGCCCTTGCAACAGCATGGGGTGTAGAAGCCATGGCAATCACTGCCATTTCTGCTGCATTAGGTTTAGGACGTCTGATTGCCCTCCCATTTGCCGGACCACTTTCTGACAAATTAGGCCGTCGTATTTCAACAGCTATAGGAAGCTGCTCTTATGCCATCTACCTGATTGGTCTTGCTCTTGCATTTAATGCTGGAACAAACGGTGGTTACACAATCGCTTACATCTGCGCTATCGTCGGTGGTATTGCAAACTCCTTCCTTGATACAGGTATCTACCCTGCAGTAGCAGAGATTATCTACAAGGCTCCAGGTGTTGCAACAATGGGAATCAAATTCTTCATTGCTATTGCACAGATGATTCTTCCATTTGTACTTGGCGTTGCCGTTACTACAACTGCTGCAGGACTTACATCATACAATCCACTTTTCATTGGTTGTGGTATCATTTATATTGTACTTTTCGTTCTTGTATTGCTTTTCCCTCTCCCAGACGGAGATGCAAAGGCAGAAGGCAAGAAAGAGGGACTTATTGACAGCTTAAAGCATACACATTTTTCACTTGAGTCAATCGCAATGATTCTCATTGGTTTCACATGTACTGGTACATTCCAGTTATGGTTAAACTGTGCCCAGAACTTTGCCAAGGAAAATGTAGGCTGGGCTAATCCTTCTATCATGCAGACCGCTTATTCAGTAGGAACCTTCCTCGCTTTAATCGTAACTGCATTTTTAACAAGAAAAATCAAAGATGTACGTTTTATCGTAATCTATCCTGTAATTTGTCTGGTAACACTTATCGTTGTTCTTGTGGGACAGACACAGACACTTATGATTGTAGGTGCATTCCTTATTGGATGGGCTGGTGCAGGCGGACTTCTCCAGATTGCAACATCTGTATGTAACATGCTCTTCCCTAAGATTAAGGGAACTGTAACTGCCCTGGTAATGATTGCTTCATCACTTTGTAACTACACAATCCTCACAGCAGCATCTAAGATGACTCCATCTGCTGTTATGACAATGAACATTGTACTTACAGCAATCGGCGTGCTTCTCGGAGCTTATGTAAACATCCGTTACAAGAAAATGGTTGAGCTCGCAAAAGAAAACTAGAAAACTGGATTTTGAAAGGAATAAAAGATATGAATACTGTAAAAGTCAGAAATATTGAAATCGGTGCAGGCGCACCAAAGATTATCATTCCTATCGTAGGAGTAACCAAGGAGGAAATCCTTGAGGCAGCCCGTTCTTTCGCATCTGTTACCTATGATGTTGTAGAGTGGCGTGTTGACTGGTTTGAAGGCGTTTTTGATTTTGCAAAGGTTGAGGAAGTCTTAAAGGAGCTTCGCCAAATCCTTGGAGACAAGCCTCTGCTTATGACTTTCCGTACTTCTAAGGAGGGTGGAGAGAAGGCAATCTCTGATGCCGATTACATCGACTTAAATGTAAAGGCTGCCAACACAGGCTATGTAGATTTCGTAGATGTAGAGATTTTCACTGGTGATGATGTAGTATCTACTATCATTGAGAAGGCTCATGCTGCTGGTGTAAAAGTCATCGCATCTAACCATGACTTCCACAAGACACCTGCTAAGTCAGATATCATCTATCGTCTCCGCAAGATGCAGGATATGGGTG
>CAVFAM010000033.1:0-2902 GCA_963620375.1 Bacteroidaceae bacterium | reverse complement strand
CTTAATAATGGAGTGGATGCATATCTGGCAGGAGTATCGCAGGTAGATGGCGGAATTGGCTCTTTATTAGAGGGTGCAAACAAATTGGCAGATGGAGCGTCACAGCTTGGGGCTGGAAGCAATGCCCTGCTGACTGGTGCAACAGATATGAAGAATCAGATTGATAATAGTTTAACAAGCGATAAGGTAGCCCAGATTAATCTGGCATCTTCTTCACTGCTTACAATGAATGAAAATATCCAGAAATTAAATGGTGCAGTAAGTGCCATTGATGTCTCAGGCATAGGAGCAGCCGGACAGAGCGCAGGTGCAAGCCTGCAGAATGCAGGAGTAAACCTGAATGATGCGGCAGCCAATCTGGTAGGTGGATATGCAGCAACAGCCAATCCGGCAGATTTAGGCGGAGGAGCCTTAAAAGTAATTGAGACCTACAAGACTCTGGCTTATCTGTATCAGGATCCGACACTTACAGAGGCACAGAGAAGCCTGATAGGTCAGGCTATGACAAAGCTTTATGATTCTAATGACCAGATTGCAGAAAATACCGCCTATGATGATATTGTAGGGGCAGCAGGAAATATAAAGAACGCTGGTGGAAATATACAGGCAGCAGGAGGTACACTTTCTGCCCTGGCAGCTTCTGATATGTCAGGTCAGGTGGCAGAGCTTCAAAGCTCTGTACAGCAGCTTGCAGCAGCATCAGATAAGTTACTGCCAGCCTCTTCACAGGCACTTGGCTCTCTGCTTACAGGCATGCAGACCATACAGGCTGGTGTCAATCAGTCCCTGCTTCCGGGCATGGCACAGCTTAATGCAGGAGTGCAGAGCTTAGACACAGGTATTACAGGCACAGATGGTTTACAGTCAGGAGTGCAGGCTCTCAAGGCTGGAAGCAGGCAGCTTGTAGAAAAAGGAAATGATTTACAGGCAGGAGCAAACCAGTTAAGTGATGGAACAGCAAGACTTTCTGATGGAGCAAAGGCTCTGGCAGATGGTTCATCAGCTCTGCAGGATGGAGTTACAGCACTTATAGATGGCACAGATACCTTAAACTCTGCCCTTTCTGATGGTGCAGCCAGGGTAGCAGACAGCACAGTAAACGACTCAAATATAGACATGTTTGTGACACCTCTTGAAACAGAGGAGACACAGATTACCACAGTAGCAAATAACGGTCACGCTATGGCGGCATACATGATGTCAGTTGGACTCTGGGTAGGATGTCTGGCATTCTGCCTCATGTACCCATTAGTAGAGTACCGTGGCAAGCTTAAAAATGGATTCAGCTGGTTTATGAGCAAAGCTATTGTTGTATATCCAACAGCAATCATTATGGCACTTGTACTGTATTTTACATTACATTTTGTAAATGGCTTTAATCCGGTACAGGTTACAAACACAATCCTTGTATCAGTTGTGACAGGAATCTGCTTTATGACAATCATGTATTTCTTCAATGCATTGCTGGGCAAGGTGGGAAGCTTCTTCATGCTGGTATTTATGGTATTACAGTTAGCAGGTTCAGCAGGAACATATCCTATTGAAATCTCAGGAAGCTTTGCGGCAGCCATTCACAAATATGTGCCATTCACATATACAGTTAATGCATTCAGAAGTGCCATCTCAGGTGGTGCTGATATAGGAAACGAGCTGATGGTGCTTACAGTACTCACAGTTATCTTTATGGCTCTTACAGTCGTACTGTTCTGGTACAGGGCTGAGAGAATAAATGCCGGCAAGGCAGTAGCTTACACTTGGATTGAGGAACACGGACTCGCATAAAACTACGGTATTTTCTATGAAATTAAATCGCAATCGTCTTAGAAGCTACAGGGATATTATCAGGTTTTCAATGTCATATATATCAAGCTGTATAGAGGGCTTGTTGATGTGACAGATAATGAAATCAGATGGAGGCAGGAGAAAATGAACCCTAAAAAAGGATTTTTTAACTTATTTATAAGCGGAGTGTTGATTGTCATAATCGCAGGAATTGGAATTCTGGCTAAGTTTGGCAGCAGAATACTTAACATGAACCACAAGCTTTTTACCCATGAGTGGGAGAATTTGATTACGTTTACCACAAGTGATTATGTATTTATAGCCTGCGTGGTGCTGGTATGCTGGATATGGCTGTGTATTTACTGGCTTTATACAACTGTCTATGTGGCCTATAAAGCTAAAAAGGTGGGCGCTAATGCCTGGGTATTTGGCATGTTAACCCTTTTTACCAATCTTTTGGGCTTAGCCTGTCTGTGGGGATATATCCTCATATATCAGGTCTGTCCCGGATGTGGTAAATTACAGCCACGGAAAGCAAATAACTGTGCTCTGTGCGGTACAGCGATTTATATAAAATGCCCGGACTGTGGCAGCAGGATTTCAATTATGGATAAATACTGTAATGGCTGTGGAAAGAAAATGAAGTGAGGGACAATAGCATTATATATCCCACATCTTCAAAAATTCCTGTACTTCAACAGGCAGGCGCCCCTTACGCCATGCCAGAAGAATTTCAGTTGTAAAGTCTGCATCAGTGATGGTGCAGGCTTTTAGCTTGTCCGAAAACTTAAGCATGGATTCGGGAAGGATTGCGATGCCAAGCCCTTTTTCAGCAAAGGTGACGGCAGACCGGGCATCCTCGCAGGCATAGTATATGTCACAGACCAATCCAGCCTGCTCAAAAGCAGAGAGCATGTATTTCCAGTAACGGTGTGCCAGAATCAGTGGCTGCCCTGCCAAATCCTTAAGCTGTAGAGCATTGCGGTTTTTGAAAAGTGGAGAGTCGGGCAGGGCCATGGCAAGCAGCTTTTCTTTTGCAATGGAACGTGTCTCGCAGCCATTTAGGACAAGTGGGGTGCGGAGCGTGGTCAGGTCAATCTGCTGGTTTTCCAGCTGGTCT
>CAVFAM010000032.1:0-2941 GCA_963620375.1 Bacteroidaceae bacterium | reverse complement strand
CCGGATAGAAGTAAGTAAGAATCGTTGCCTTTGGAACTCCTGCTGCTAATGCTTTCTTCACTTCCTCTTTCTGCTCCGGTGTATATGACCAGTGCAGCATTCTGTTTGTGATGGTATCATCCCACTTAGGCTTTTCCCTCTCAGGATTCCTTACAGGCTTAGCACCAGTACTTCCATTAGATGCATTGGCACTTTCTGCAGCATCAGACTTCTGTGATTCATCGACATACTCAAGCTCATTTGCCTGCTCTCTGTCTATCCTTGCTTTCTGCTCTGCTTCATCCTGCATGGAGAATCTTCTGCTTAATTCCGCATCACCAAGCATCATAAACTGCTCATAGGTAAGAGTGTCTATATACACATTCTCGCCCTTATCCTTCAGCTTTTCATAATACTTAACTGCCTTGTCTGAAAGAATCTCAAATGGCGGACCGATAAGATTATCTGTTCCCCTTATCTGATGAACATAAGGCTCTCCCTTGCCATCTGCTGTCTGATTAAACATCGGATGATTGAATGGTATGAACTTATTGTCCATGATAGGATCAAATCCACGGATAAAGATAATGCACTTTTTGTTATCCAGCTTTCTGACTTCATCCGGTGTAAACAGTTCTCTTCCTAATACATCATAGTTTCTTGAAGAGCTTCCCTGTCTGCCCTTTGTCTCTCCACTTGACTTCTTATCAATCGTACCCTTTCCAAGCAGCTCTGACACGTATTTGTGTGTACTCTGCTCATTTCCACCAAGATAGATGAAAGTATCGCAGTTGCCGGGAATTGTCTCCCAGGTATCTTTAAAAAGTGCCTTTAGCTGGGCAAAATTCTGAATGATGATAATACTTGAAATCTCACGGCTTCGCATTGTCGATAACAGCGAACAGAAGTCATCTGGCAATGCGACATTCGCAAATTCATCTAACATAAAGGTCACATGAATTGGAAGTCTGCCGCCACAATTAAAGTCCGCCTGATAGTACAATTCCTGAAATATCTGCGTATAAAGTAGTCCAATAATAAAGTTATAGGATTTGTCACTATCAGGGATTACACAAAAGAGTGCTGTCTTTGTCTCCCCATCACCATTTACTCCAATGCCGATCTCAGACAGATTCAGTTCATCTTTTGAGAGTAATCGTAAAATCTGCTTGTTCTCAAGAAATGCAAGTCTTGAGTTAGCACTGATGATAATGGAACGGACGGTATCGCCTGCGCCTCTCATACATTTGTTGTACTGCTTTACTGCCGGATGATTAGCTCCAAGCGGGGAACTCTCCTCTAAAAACTTCATACGCACATCCAGCTTTGATGCCTTCCCCTGTTCTGTAACCTCTGCCTCTCCAAGAAGCTTCAGTACTGTCTCGAAGTTTCTCTTTGCCGGCTGTACCTCCAGCCACACATAATAAAAGATAGCCTGTAAGAACAATCCTTCCGCTTTTTCCCAGAACGGATCACTTGGTGTCGCTCCCTTTGGTGTCGTATTGCTGATAAGGTTTGTAATCAGCTTGACCACATCTGTTTCCTCTCTGATATAGGAAAATGGATTGTAACAGTCTGATTTACCTGCTTTCTACACGGCTCATGCCATGTAGGTGTACGTTGATTCTCTCGAATCCCCTCTTCGCCCCGTACACGACGGAATGTACTCATTCCCAGGAATTACAGATGAGCGCTTATTAAGCTTCACGACGCATTGTTATCTTAATACTATCTCCTCTCAAGCCATTTCGAGGATAAGGAACATTTCATTCCTCTGTGGTTTATTATCCTTCCGTAAACATTAAATGCACCCTGCTGCTTCATCTTCTTCTTTCGATTCTTCGACTCTCTTCGCAAAGCTTGGACTGATTCTTGTCTGGTGCCTGTTGCGGAATTTTACTCCATACGACATTTCTGGTATGATAATGATTTTTTCATTAAATCTGTAATTGGATATTCAGTTGTTCATCAGGTTATCCCTGACTTGCATTCAGTCTAACCCATTATTTGAAATTGCAGAATATTCTCTCGCGGACTTTTTTTGCAAAAACATATTCTCTCGCGGACTTTAAAAAAAATAGGACTCAGATTACACCTGAACATAAAATTCAGGTATAAACTAAGTCCTATCTCAAATTATATAGTTCACCTCACAATCTTCTCATTATCCAGTAATCAGCCAGATAATATGACATTGTAGGTATTGATTCGTTCGGCGCCGTCCTAATCCTTACCTCAAAATTGATATAAAAAAATAGGACTTAAATCATTCAAACCCTTGTTTTATAAGGTTTCTCTTGATTTAGTCCTATTTTAACGTATGCCCCCATAATAATGAGTGGTTTTCTATTTTCTTTTTTCTTCCAGGAAAGCAAATCATTTATTGCAAATCTATACATACTATCACCTCTGATAACAGTATACCACATTTTTTCTGGGCTATTCAATTACATATACCACATTTTTTCTGACCTGAATTTAGAGATGCTCTACATTTTTTCTGACATATCAAAATGCAATCCATAAAAACTTCTTGCAATTTTGACACCCTATGCCTTATAATGTGCATGAAATGAAGAAAAAACAAAGCCGGCTTTTAAAGCGTGAAATCATGAGGAAGAGCTTATCCTCGTAGATTTTGCGCTTATTTTTATAAAATAGAAAATGGAGGTCTACAAAATGAAGGAAATATTTCACAGAACAAGTATAAGAAAATATCTGGACAAAACCGTTGAGGATGAGAAAATTGAAAAAATGCTGAGGGCTGCTATGGCAGCGCCATCTGCAAAAAATCAGCAGCCTTGGGAATTTTATGTAGTTAAGGATAAGGCTGTGCTGGAAAAATTTGCTAAAACAAGTCCATACGCAGGTTGTACAGCAAATGCACCTATGGCTTTTGTGGCATGCTATCGCGTAAATTGTGATGTCCCTGAATATGCTCAAATCGATATGAGTGCAGCAG
>CAVFAM010000031.1:2087-3556 GCA_963620375.1 Bacteroidaceae bacterium | reverse complement strand
GCTTGTGAGAATAGGCTATCTGAACCTCAATAAAAAGACCCAGATACTGTCACCAGAAAATCTGGGAGAGATGGTGTTTGAGGTGGTCAGCATGACTGTCCCAGCACTTTTAAATCCACAGATGACAGCCTCATGGGAAAAGGGACTCGAGGGAATCACCCAGGGAACTGTAGACTTCTGGGATTACAGAAACAAGCTTGAGGACTTTATCAGGCGTGAGACTGTCAAGATGATAGGACAGGATATAAAAGACCCTCTGGCAGAGCGGATAAGTGACTTTGCAGGCAGAAACGGACGTGGAGCAGGCGCCAGAAGAAAGATAGGTGTCAAGTGTCCTGCCTGTGGCGGTGAGATAGTGACTACTCCATTTGGATATGGCTGTGCCAACTACAAGAGGGATGACCCAAATAGCTGTAAGTTTGTAATCGGAGAAATCGCAGGCTGCCTGATACCGGAAGACCAGGTGATTAAGCTGATATCAGAGGGCAGGACTGACCTGATAAAGGGCTTTAAATCAAAGGCAGGCAAGCGTTTTGATGCCATGCTTACATCATCCATGGAGGATGGCAGATACAATATCAGATTTGAATTTCAGGACACAGAGCCAGAGCCTGTTGAGGGGCTTATGTGCCCAGTGTGTGGAGGTCAGATACTTAAGACAGCCTTTGGCTACAGGTGTGAGCATTATGACAGGGAAAATCCCTTTGGCTGTAGTATCAATATAGGTCAAATCGCAGGCAAAAAGCTGGACCATGACACAGTTATCAAGCTTTTAACAGAGAAGAAAACAGATACAATCCGTGGTTTTAAGTCCAAATCCGGCAAGAAATTTGATGCCTGTCTGGTTATAAAAAAGGACGAGCAGGGCAGGGAGACAATCCAGTTTGACTTTGAAAACGTAGAGGATGATATCGTAAAAGATGTCAAATGTCCTGCCTGTGGAGGAGCAATCAAAAAGACTTCATTTGGCTTTGGCTGTGTGAATTTTAGGAAGGATGACCCTGAGAGCTGTAAGTTTTCCATAGGACAGGTAGGCGGCAAGAACCTCACGGTTGCAAACGTGAAACAGCTTCTGACTGATGGAAGGACAGAAACAATCAGAGGCTTCAAGGGGAAAAATGGCAAGCGCTTTGATGCCTGTTTGAAACTTGAAGAAGTTAAGCCAGAGAATGATAATACTTATGTGCAATCGGATATGCCAGAGGGGGCTGAACCCTTTGATGGGGCTGTATCAGCAGACACGAGTGGCGCTAAGCGTTACCGCATAGTTTACGATTTTGACCATGTTGAGGCAAAGACTGTAAAAGATGTCAAGTGTCCTAAATGCGGTGGTAAAATACAGGTTGCCCCATTCGGCTTTGTGTGTGAGAATAACAGGCGTGATGACCCAGATAGCTGCAATTTTATGGTTGGTAAGATAGCCAGCGTCAAAATCAAGGAAGCCCAGCTCAAGGAGCTTCTCATCAGAA
>CAVFAM010000031.1:0-2077 GCA_963620375.1 Bacteroidaceae bacterium | reverse complement strand
ATCAGAAAGAAAACGGATGTGATTTCAGGCTTTGTTGCCAAAACAGGCATGAAGTTTGACGCCCCGCTTAAGCTCACAGAGGATGGAGACATTACCTTTGATTTCCCAGAAAAGCCAAAGCCTGTGGAGTCAGAAATTGACTGCCCTAAGTGTGGCAAAAAGCTCATGAAGACCCAGTGGAAGTATGAGTGTGAATGTGGCTTTGACATATGGCATACAATAGCAAAGGTTGAGCTCACAGAGGAGATCATAGACGAGTTGCTTAAGACAGGAAAGACTAAGAAAAAGGTGCTGGGCTTTACCTCAAAAGCAGGAAATGTATTTGATTCCTGCCTTAAGTATGACGCTGAGACTAACACCATAAGCTTTGACTTTGACAATTCGGGCGAGGATACTGGAGACGGCGCAGGATCAGGAGTACTTGATTTTGCTTCGATGGATGAGTCTGCGACAGCAGATATAAACGCTGAGATTGAGGCACTGCATGAGAATGAAGAAACCACAAATCATGAAGTTGAAGCGGGACAGGAAAATGAAGAAGCTGCAAATTATGAAAGCGCTCATGTATATGAAGATGCTACAATGTTCACAAATGCAGAAAACGAAAATTAAGTAAAATAGTATATATGTATGCAAGGAGAAAAAATGGAAAACGCAAAAATCAAAAATCTCTACAATTTAGAGGAAACAATAGCAAAGGACTATTTATCACAGTTTGAGTACCCATGGGAGGCTCTTGAGGGCTTAAGCGGCTATATAAAGAAGCTTGGAGCAACTCTCGACCCTGATAAATACGAAATGCAGGGAGAGGACATCTGGGTAGCAAAAAGCGCCAGGGTATTTCCAAGCGCATACTTAAATGGACCTCTTATCATAGACGAGGATGCTGAGGTGAGACACTGTGCTTTTATCAGAGGCAGTGCAATAGTTGGCAAAGGCTCAGTGGTAGGAAATTCAACAGAGCTTAAAAATGTCATAATCTTTAACTCAGTCCAGGTGCCACACTACAACTATGTGGGAGACTCAATACTTGGCTGCAAGTCCCACATGGGCGCAGGCTCTATCACATCAAATGTGAAGTCAGACAAGACCCTTGTTGTGGTCAAGGACTGCTATGACACAAAAGAGGAGATTGAGACAGGTCGCAAGAAGTTTGGTGCCATGCTGGGAGACCATGTAGAGGTTGGATGTAACTCAGTCTTAAATCCTGGTACAGTAATCGGCAGAAACACAAATATTTATCCATTATCAAGGGTAAGAGGCGTGGTTCCAGCAAATTCTATCTTTAAGGATAAGGACAATGTAGTACAAAAACAGTAAAAAAACACGAAAATTGAATATAAACACTGGACTTATTATTAAAAATATGTAAAAATGCAAAAGGAATGTTAAAGCAGTAACAATGTTTTAATATAAGACAATTTATAAGTGAAAGGAGTCTTAAAATGATTTACACTAAGGAAGTAGAAAACATGTGTCCTGTAGCTAAGGGCGCAAAACATGAGCCAGCTCCTATCCCAGAAGAAGGAAAATGGGTTCATTCCAAAAAAATTGAGGATATTTCAGGTTTTACTCATGGAGTAGGCTGGTGTGCACCACAGCAGGGTGCTTGTAAGCTTTCCCTCAACGTAAAAAACGGAATTATCGAAGAGGCACTTATCGAGACAATTGGATGTTCAGGTATGACACATTCAGCAGCTATGGCTGCAGAAATCTTACAGGGAAAGACAATTCTCGAGGCTTTAAATACAGACTTAGTATGTGATGCTATTAACACAGCTATGAGAGAGCTTTTCTTACAGATTGTATACGGACGTACACAGTCTGCATTCTCAGATGACGGACTTGCAATCGGTGCTGGTCTTGAAGATTTAGGAAAGGGACTTCGTTCTCAGGTTGGTACAATGTACGCAACAAAGGAGAAGGGTGTTCGTTACCTTGAGATGGCAGAGGGCTATGTAACAGGAATTGCACTGGATGAAGATGACGAAGTTATTGGATACCAGTTCGTTTCTCTTGGAAAGATGACTGACTTTATCAAGAAGGGTGATGACCCTAACACAGCTTGGGAGAAGGC
>CAVFAM010000030.1:0-5101 GCA_963620375.1 Bacteroidaceae bacterium | reverse complement strand
CACCTGTCAGATGGAGAAGTTTGGATACAAGGACAGCAATGATTTGGTTGCAAAAGATGTAGAGCTTATAAAAGAGCATGGGGCACTTGGAATTAAATATCATGTAGGCGGCTCAATGGATTTTGATGTGGAGGTAAATGTACCGGGAAGCTTTTCTGTATACAATTCCCTCACAGCTATAGCAATCTGCCACCATTTTAATGTGCCGGAGGAAACTATCAAAGAGGCATTAAAGCATGTATCTGTAAAGGGAAGAATTGAGATTGTGCCTGTTACAAAGAGATACACACTGATGATTGACTATGCCCACAATGCCATGGCACTTGAAAGCCTGCTTACAACACTTAAGGAGTATGAGCCGGGCAGACTGGTATGTCTCTTTGGATGTGGAGGAAACCGTGCCAAATCAAGACGATATGAGATGGGTGAGGTGTCATCCCGCCTTGCAGATTTGACTGTTGTCACATCTGATAATCCTAGAAATGAGGAGCCAATGGATATCATCAATGATATTCTGGAGGGAGTACACAAGGCAGATGGCAGGTATGTTACTATTCCGGACAGAAAGGAAGCAATAGCATACTGTATGCTTAACGCACAGGATGGAGACATAATCGTTCTGGCAGGAAAGGGTCATGAGGATTATCAGGAAATATGTGGTGTCAAGCATCACATGGATGAGAGAGAACTTATTGCAGAGATAATCAGGGAAAATCCTGATATGAAGCTTTAATTGTAGAGGAGAGTATAAATGGCTATATTTAAAGGTGCCGGAGTAGCACTCATAACTCCGTTTAACGAAGATGAGACAGTAAACTATGATATGCTGGGGCAGTTGATAGAACGTCAGATTGCTGGGAAAACTGATGCGATTATTGTGTGCGGTACAACTGGTGAGCCGGCTACGATGACAGAGGAGGAGAAGCTGTCTGTCATAAAATATGCCGTAGAAAAGACTGCTGGCAGAATTCCTGTTATTGCAGGAACAGGCGGCAATGCAACACGGACAGTTATCGATTTTTCCAAAAAGGCAGAAGCTCTGGGAGTTGATGGACTGCTTGTGGTTACACCATTTTATAATAAGGCAACCCAGAATGGACTCTACGCCCACTACACAGAGGTGGCAAAAGCTGTGTCCCTGCCAATAATCATGTATAATGTGCCGTCAAGAACAGGCTGCAATATAGCACCGGAGACTGCGGTTCGTCTGGCAGGGGACTGTGAGAACATAGTAGGTATCAAGGAAGCCAGTGGAGATATTTCACAGGTGGCAAAGCTTGCCAAGCTGGCAAGGGGCGTCCTGGATATTTACTCTGGAAATGATGACCAGGTAATCCCTATACTATCATTAGGTGGAATAGGTGTAATCTCTGTACTGTCAAATGTGGCACCAGAGGCAGCTCATGATATGGTTATGGAATACCTTGAGGGAGACAGGGAAAGGGCTGTAGACTTACAGCTTGATTATCTGGATTTAATCAATGCACTCTTTTGTGAGGTGAACCCAATTCCAGTCAAGGGGGCTATGAACCTGATGGGCTATAATGTAGGCAGACTCAGACTGCCGCTTACAGAGATTGAGGATGCCCACAGGGAGCTTGTGAGGAAGTGCCTTGAGGAAGCAAAACTTATATAAATAACGTCAGTTATAAGATGGGTTTATGGAAAATGCACATGCAGTTTAAGCTGTAAGCCCATAATTCATAGTAGCAAATAAAGGAGTAATATGGGAAAACAAAACTGGAAACCGGGAAATATGCTGAACCCTGTACCTGCGGTGATGGTAAGCGTCACTGATGCACAGGGAAACAATAATATAATAACAGTGGCATGGGCTGGAACTATATGCACCAATCCACCCATGCTGTCTATCTCAGTAAGACCTGAGAGATATTCTTACAATATGATAAAGGAGACCGGAGAGTTTGTTGTAAACCTGACAACAGAGGAGCTGGCATTTGCCTGTGATTATTGTGGCGTGACAAGTGGCAGAGATGTAGACAAATTTAAAAAGCTTAACCTCACACCACTTGAGATGGAGCATGTAAAGGCCTGCGGCATATCTGAAAGCCCTGTCAATATAGAGTGCAGGGTCAGGGAAATCAAAGAGCTTGGAAGCCATCATATGTTTATAGCGGATGTAGTTGGTGTGACTGTGGATGATAAGTATATGGATGAGAAGAATAAGTTTAATATCAATGAGACCGGGCTTGTCATGTATTCCCATGGAGAGTATTTTGGCATGGGGGAGAAGCTGGGAAAATTTGGATATAGTGTGAAGAAGAAATAAGCATATGAATAGACATGGCAGCTTCCAGCATTAAGGTTATGAAAATCTCCTAGTATACAGTGTATTTTGAAGAAAAAATATGAAGTTAGCTGCGGGGACTATTCGAGCTGCACAGTATAAATTTTAAAAGCTGTTTCTTAGCCGAAGGGAGTGAAACCCGCAGCAGTTCATATTGTTTTCTGCAAAACAACTGTATACTATCCGATTATCCAACATGATGAAGCTGGAAGCACATCATATGCTTATTTCAGGAGAATATCCATGAGATATGCATATACATCCTCGTTTGAATTCTTCCAGTTGTTACATATCGCCTCTGCCTGCTCCTTGGTCTTTACGGCGAGTGTTAAGTCTAATACAGTGGTGCTGTCTGAGCGCACCTGACAGCGCACATCATAGTTCTGGTTTGTTGTCTTGTAATAGTCTGCCAGTATGAAGTTTTCCTGCCTGAATTCCAGTTTGTTTCTTTCAAAGAAGCTTTTTACATCATTTTCTATTCCGTCTGTGATTTTATCCTTGAAAAATCCAAGTGTTTCCCGGCCTGCGGCGGTGAGTGTGTACTGGGTGTTTGAGTGGGTTGATTCAAAATTTATTAAATCTGCATTTACTAAATCCCCGATTACTTCCTGTACTCTGAAATAGTCTGTGTATTCCTGTTCGAGAAAAAAGTTTGAAATCTGTGTGTTGGAAAGGGGGAAGCCTGCCTTATCCAGCATATATAGTATAGTAAGCTTGTATATGGTAAATGGTTCTGCCATAAGTATCCTTCTTTCATGTTTCTGGTATTAATTATTCTTAAAGAGCCGTCCCTGACAGGTATTTCGCTCCCGAAAGCGCCTGTTTATCGTGTTTAGGACTCTTTTCTTATCTGTGCTCCAGAGGGGAGCGATGAGCAGGGCTCTTGGTCCATCACCTGTGATTCTGTGGATTACAAGTTCTGGTGGCAAAAGCTCTATGCAGTCTACGATGAAATCGCAGTATTCCTCTAATTCAAAGAGAGGGAATGGGTGCTTTTCATACATTGAGGCAAGGGCTGTACCCTTTAATATATGAAGCAAATGTAATTTTATACCTGAGATTGGAAGCCTTGAGACATATCGGACTGATTCAAGCATCATCTCTTTTGTCTCGCCAGGCAGACCCAGGATAAGGTGAGCGATAACATCTATGCCATGCCTGTTAAGCTCATACAGGGCGGACTCAAACTGCATAAGCGTGGTGTGGGTGTTCATTGCCTTTAAGGTGTCGTCGTGTATAGTCTGAAGTCCAAGTTCAATCCACACAGGTTTTATGTGGTTCAGCTCATCCAGCAGGTCTATTATCTCAGGAGACAGGCAGTCGCTTCTGGTGCCGATGGACAAGGCGGCAATATCTGGTTCATTTATTGCTTCTGTGTATATCTCCCTCAGGTATGCGACAGGAGCATATGTGTTGGTATATGCCTGAAAATAGGCGATAAATTTTTTACAGCTTGTCTTTTCCTTAAGCAGTGCCTTTGCCTGGGCTATCTGCTCCCGTATTGGGAGTCTGCTGTCAGAGGCAAAATCCCCTGAGCCGCCGGCACTGCAGAAAAAGCAGCCCTCGGTTGAAAGACTGCCGTCCCTGTTAGGGCAGGTCATGCCTGCATCAAGGGACAGGCGGTAGACTTTCTCACCAAAGGTATCTCTACAGTATTGGTTTAAAGAGTAAAACATATTATCTGATATGTGACTTTACTGCATCTGCTACAACATCAGCTACCCGTGGGTCAAAGGCTTCAGGCATGATAAAGTCATCATTTAACTCCTCATCTGATACAAGATGTGCCAGAGCCTCAGCAGCTGCAAGCTTCATTTCCTCTGTAATCTGCCTTGCACGACCCTCAAGGGCACCACGGAAGATTCCAGGGAAAGCAATTACATTATTTACCTGATTAGGGAAATCGCTTCGTCCAGTTCCTACGATTCTTGCTCCGGCAGCCTTTGCTACATCTGGCATAATCTCTGGTACAGGGTTAGCCATTGCAAAGAGGATAGAGTCCTTATTCATTGAGGCTACCATTTCAGGTGTCACAATATTAGGAGCAGAAACTCCTACGAAAATATCTGCGCCTTTGAGTGCATCTGCCAGAGTGCCTGATGCGTTATCGAGGTTTGTAACCTCTGTCATTTTTTTCTGCATCCAGTTTAAGTCAGGATAATCCTTTCCGATGATTCCGTGACGGTCACACATGGTCACATTCTTAAATCCATATTTAAGAATTAGCTTTGTGATAGCCACACCTGCTGAGCCTGCCCCGTTTACGACAACCTTGCAGTCCTCTTTTTTCTTGCCTGTCACACGCAGACCGTTTATGATTCCTGCCAGAACTACAATAGCTGTACCGTGCTGGTCATCGTGAAATACTGGAATGTCAAGGATTTCCTTTAATCTTTCCTCAATCTCAAAGCAGCGTGGAGCTGAGATGTCCTCAAGGTTGATTCCTCCAAATCCCGGAGCTATGTTTTTGACAGCCTCGATAATTTCCTCTGTATCCTGTGTGTCAAGGCAGATAGGAACAGCGTTTACATTTCCGAACTCCTTGAAGAGCACGCATTTTCCTTCCATAACAGGCATTGCTGCATATGGACCTATATTTCCAAGACCAAGGACTGCACTTCCGTCTGAAACAACAGCTACGGTATTTGACTTCCATGTATATTTGTAGGCGAGTTCCTTATTTTCTGCAATCACCTTACATGGCTCAGCAACACCCGGTGTATATGCAATTGCCAGATCATCTCTGGAATTTACCTTAGATTTTGCGATGGTTTCCAGCTTACCATTCCATTC
>CAVFAM010000029.1:0-2294 GCA_963620375.1 Bacteroidaceae bacterium | reverse complement strand
GAATGAGCTTATTAAGCTGTTACAAAACAAGGCATCTATCCAGTCCAGACAGCAGAAGTACGACACCATGCTTGAGCAGATTAATATCCGCAAGTCTGAGTTAAACAAGAGACTTCTGGATAGAAAGACCAGGGAAGCTGGTTTAAACAATGCTCTTGAGGAGGCTCAGAAAAACTTAATGGCTGTGGATGCCGAGATAAGTGAGCTTAAGAAAAAGGAAGCTGAGCTTGACAAGCTTGACAAGGACTGGAAATTCAAGACCAGAGAGAATGCGAGACTTATAGATGAGGCTCAGACAGAGTTCCATAAGCAGCAGTCAAGACTTGAGTCTCTTAAGAATATAGCAGAGCGATATGACGGCTATGGCAACAGTATCAGAAGAGTCATGGAGCACAAGAATTCCCAGAAGGGAATATGTGGTGTTGTGTCAGACCTCTTACAGGTTGAGAAGAAGTATGAGACAGCTATAGAGACTGCTCTGGCTGGAAATATCCAGAACATCGTCACAGAGGATGAAGAGACAGCCAAAAAGATGATTGCCTACCTTAAGGAGAATCATTATGGACGAGCTACCTTCCTGCCACTTACCAGTGTGAGTGCCAGAAGCAATCCTAAAAATGAGGCGGCCTTAAGCGAAAAGGGTGTCATAAACCTTGCTAACAAGCTGGTAAAGTGTGACCCTAAATATGATGAAATTGCAGCCTATCTCTTAGGACGTGTACTTGTTGTAGATACAATAGACAATGCCATTGCCCTTGCCAAGAAGAACCATTATTCGCTTCATATTGTAACCTTATCGGGAGAGTATCTGGCTCCGGGTGGTTCGATGACTGGTGGAGCCTTCAAGAATTCTTCAAACCTTTTAGCCAGAAATCGTGAGATAGAGGAGCTGGAAAAGAAGGTAAAGGCAGTATCGGACAAGCTTGAGGACTTAAAGCGCCGCAAGGATGACATAGCCACAGCCATGGCTTTAAACGACGAGGAGATTGTCGCTGTCAAGGCTGTTTTACAGGAAAAATACATAGCCCAGAATACAGCAAGGCTCAATGTGGACAGGGCAGCCCAGCAGAGGACAGAGAGTGAGAATGTATTCAAGGGATTAAAGGGCGAAGGCGAGGAAATCGAGAGCCAGATTGTTGAGATTAACTCTAACAAGCAGAAGATTTTAGACGAAATCGAGTTCGCAAAGCAGAGAGAGCTTGAAATTGAGGCTGAGTCAAAGGACTTCCAGAAGATACTTGAAGAAAATTCTTCTATGGAGCAGGAAGCAATGGATGCTGTATCCAAAATCAATCTTGAGCTGGCAGGAGTCACAAAGACTGTAGAGTTTGTTGTTGAAAATATCAACAGATTAAGGGCTGAAATCGAGAAATTCGACACAGAAAGAGTGACACTTGTGGAAAATGCTTCCCATGCCAAGGAAGATGTGGAAAAGAAGCAGAAGGATATCGAGGAGATTGAAAAGACAATCCTTGCGTCCCAGTCCACAAATACAAAGCTTGATGATGAGTTAAAGGAAAGCCTTGCCCAGAAGGACAAGATGAATGAGGACTACAGGGGATTTTTCCAGAAGCAGGAGGAAATCTCCAAAAAGCTCAACGATTTGGACAAGGAGATTTTCAGACTTAACAGCCAGAGAGAAAAGCTTAAGGAGGCTGAGGAGTATCAGACCAATTACATGTGGGAGGAGTACGAGCTTACACCACATGCTGCACTCGAGCTTAGAAATGATGCCTATACAGATTTGAGTGCGTTAAAGAAGCTTATAATCCAGATAAAGGACGATATCAGAAAGCTTGGAGACGTAAATGTAAATGCCATCGAGGAGTACAAGGAAGTGTCTGAGAGATACCAGTTCCTTAAGGGACAGCACGATGACTTAATCGAGGCAGAGCAGACCCTGATGGGCATAATAGAGGAGCTTGACGCAGGCATGCGCAGGCAGTTTACAGAGAAGTTTGCTGAAATTCAGAGAGAGTTTGACAAGACCTTTAAGATGCTCTTTGGAGGTGGACACGGCACACTTGAGCTGGTGGAGGAAGAGGATATTCTGGAATGTGGAATCAGAATCATAGCCCAGCCACCAGGAAAGAAATTGCAGAACATGATGCAGCTTTCCGGTGGAGAGAAGGCACTTACAGCGATTGCTCTTCTTTTTGCAATCCAGTCCCTAAAGCCATCGCCATTCTGTCTGCTTGATGAGATTGAGGCGGCTCTTGATGACTCCAATGTTACAAGGTTCGCAAGTTACTTAAACAAGCTTACAGAAAATACCCAGTTTATCGTAATTACCC
>CAVFAM010000028.1:0-3755 GCA_963620375.1 Bacteroidaceae bacterium | reverse complement strand
TTGCCCAAACCGACATCCATACAACACTTATTGCAAATGGTATACTTGTTATCCGCTAATCTTGCTGAAGAGCAACTGTAGCCTGCGAAGAGACAAAGCTCAACAGCCTCAGAAACAAAGGAGAAATTATTATGGGTATTGCAGATAAAATTGTAAAAAAACAAGATAGAGAAGCTATGCTCAGACGTTCTTTGGAAAGAATCATACAGCTTTACACAGATAAATCACATTTTATATATGAACTACTCCAAAATGCAGAAGACGCATGTGCAAAACAAATTAAATTTATTCAATATTCTGATCGGCTTGAAGTACTTCATGACGGAAAACCTTTCACCCAGACAAACCTCCAAAGTCTTTGTGACATTGGGCAATCTGATAAAGCGGAAGATTTGAATCAAATCGGTGAATTTGGTGTTGGTTTCAAATCTGTATTTGGCATTTGTGATACGGTTAAACTGTACAGTGCCCCTAAGAACTATCATGATAAATCAGCGGTAACTTATGAGCCTTTTGCAATAGAAATACAAAATTTTACATTACCAGTAGATATAAAACGTGAAGCAGTTCCTGCTGGCTACACAACAAAATTTGTATTCCCATACAAACTGGGGTTCTCTTTTTCGGGGTTTAAATCCGTTGATGCACTAAATAAAACACTTTCTTCACGCTTGAAAAACATCGGTGCAACAACGCTACTGTTTATGCGACACCTTGAATCAATCGAATACGAAATAAGAAATGAACCCAAAATTTCATCAGGTGTTTATTTGCTGGAAAAAAAACCGATTAACGACCACTGTACACTTATTTCTGCCATCGGTGAAACTGAGGACAGCAAAGATAACCCGTCATATTTAAAATTTTTCAAAAGGATCAGCAATACTGCTCTTAACAGAACAGTAGATATCGCATTTCCAATTACTATTGAAAAAGACGGGACATATACATTCAAGGAAGCAGACAATCCCTTTATCTCTGTTTATTTTCCGACAGAAACAGAAAGTAAATTAAATTTTATCGTTCAGGGCCCTTATAGAACAACCCCCAATAGAAGCAGTGTGCCTGGTGATGAGCAGGAAAATAATAATCTGGCCGAAAGTACTGCTTCACTTCTGGAAGAGAGTCTTATTGAATTATGCAATAAAGGGTATGTCAATCTGAGCCTCTTAAGAATCCTTCCAATTAATAAAGACGTATTCAAATCTTATAGCCTGTTTATGCCGCTCTACAAAAAGGTCAAAGAACTCTTATCCCAAAAGCAGATGCTACCATGCCAATCTGAAGGATACACTTCTGCGGACAACGCAATAATTGCACGTAATAAAAGCCTCCCTGAAATCTTTGATGACACCCTAGTTACAAAATTAAAAAACGATAATGGGCGAGAATATAAATGGCTTCCGACAGATCTAACGGAAACAAATAAACAATATAAAGACCTATATTCATATATGACAGATATTTTGAAAGTTCCGGTAATCCGACCTGAAGATCTGGGCCCTTTTTTCAATAAAAATCCTGAATTTCTAAAAGCAAGAGATGATGAATGGCTCATCAGTATGTATAAAATGTATGAGACAATTCCCTCTCTGTTCTATAGAAACAACTATAGAGTCAACATGTTGACCATTAATTTAGTAAAAACTAAAAAAAATGAATTCGTAGCCCCATATAGAAAAGACAGTGAAGGCAATTACCTGCAGAATGTATTTTTACCAGGCAATAAGGATTATTCTAATGATATAACCATTATTAACAGAGAAATATATTCAAAGTGTGAACAGTTTTTCAAAGACATTCTAGGGCTACAGACTCCAAATGAGTATGAAATCTTTGTCAAGGCTTATTGCCATAAAATGGATTCTATTGAAGAAAATATAACAATAAGTAAAAAAGAAAATAGCTATAAAATCAATAATAAAATTATTATCCCAACAAATTTCGATAATGAAGATCACATTTCTGATATAAAAACAATATTGTTTTATTTAAATTCATCAGATTATAGTCGTGATATCAAAGATATTATTAAAAATAAATTAAGGATTGTTTGTGTTTCAAATAACACTAAATATTACGTGAATCCTTTCAAAGATACTGTACTTTTTACAAAAACAAAAAATAATATTCTTATTAGCGAATATTATAAAAATATTTATAATTATATGTTCATAGACTACGACTTTTATAATGCACATGGCATAACATATGATAATCTATCACAATTAAATATAATAGAAAACAACATTGTATTATGGGACAGAGATTTACAATTTCGTAGTAAATTTGAATCCTGTACCAAAGGAACATATTATACAGGATTGCCAGGAAAACAACCTAATTGGCAAACAAATGGTGAATTCAGATGGGGACTCACTTTTAGATTCGTAGTAGATGTCCTTTTATACATATCTAGAAACCCAACAGATCCTAATTCCATGGTAAAATCTCAAATAATTGTCAAACTACTAAAACACAACACATTTCATCTAAAAGGAACAGTTTATATTGGCGGATCACATGAAGATATAGATTCTGCATATTCTATAATTATTGCCATATTAAATAACAATATTAATAATTCATATAAAAACTGTCCATGCAGGCCAATTGCGCCTACAGTATACGACATAAGATATTCATTATCTGATTGGAATGGGAAATGGCTGTATACAGGATCAAACGAACTAGTAGCTCCAAAAGATATTACACTAAATGAACTGAATAGCCATATTTATGGAGATCCAGAACAGAATAATATCCTGTCTTATTTTCTTAATTTTAAGAAAGACGAAATAAGTATAAGGGAAAAAGCAACTATTGAATATGATCGTCTTTCAAATGACAAAAAAAATCTTTTTTTTGAACTTGAATTAAAGCGTAGATATGGGATTTCTGACGCAGATCTAAAAACGCAATACGGAAATAAAGCCAGCAAACCTGATGTTGCAGGACAGACAGAAAAACAGGAATCTTTCCCAGCTAATCAAATTAAAAACTGGGATTTGTTAAAAAGGCACGTTGTCGAAATGTTTGCTTTTGCCAGACCGGTTCAATATGAAACTCTCCTCAGAAGAGTTCGGACAAGCAAAACCCAAACTGCAAACTCATATCTTAAGGCACATTATAAATCATATGATTCGTATAAGTATGCCTGTCAAATGTGCCATAAATTTCATACACAAATAGAGACCTGCCAGATTGAAGATCATCCAAAAGATGAACTTGATCCCTTGCATGTTCTCTTATGCCCTACCTGTGCAAGATTATTTAAAAAAAATCGTAACGATGACTATATTTATTCAAAGTTTATGGATAAACTTATGGCTGTTACAACTAATCATATTGAACAAAATGAGACAGTCATTATAAAATTGAATAATCATGAAATATGGTTTACGCAAACACATATTGCTGAAATTTCTGAGCTGTTAAAACTACGTCAGTCTATAGATAAAAGCTCAACTATAATCAGGACAAGAAAGTGATGTTTGTTTTGCCTGATACTACAACATTTAACAAACGTATTCCTAAGCAGAAACTGTATGCAGAAATGCCTTGTACGCCTGCGCTAAAAAAGGTCTTTAAGAAGCAGGTACAGGACATCTGGTGGATCAACAAGCTGGCAGAAGCCACTACCAAAATTGCTCCCGGCATACACACGTCAGAAATACAAGTATTTGAGGTATATCTTGCTGGCAATACTGTTGCCATGGAGATTTTGCGCCAGATTGACCGCTGTATCCCCTACC
>CAVFAM010000027.1:10670-14082 GCA_963620375.1 Bacteroidaceae bacterium | reverse complement strand
CTCAAACTGCTCGTCTCCCACGTCTGCATCTTCTTTGCCCTCGTACTTCTCCTCGTGGTCGCCTATTCCGGTAGAGACCCCGGCAGAAACCTTGGTGGCGCATATTTTGGCAATACCATCCCTGAACTCACGGCTCTCACGGCTTGAAACGGTTATGCCTACAAATGGCAGGAAAATACGGTAGGCACAGAGTACCTGGCACAGCTCCCTCTCGCCTACATCCTTTGGATTAATCTTTTCATTATTTACTATAGGTCTAAGCCTTGGGCAGCTCACAGACAGCTCAGCATGAGGGTATTTGCGGTTCATATAGTATACATGTAATCCTGTTGCCAGGGCGTCCTTCCTGAAATCGTCAAGTCCCAGCAGGGCAGAAAATCCTGCTCCTCTCATGCCGCCCATGATGGCACGCTCCTGTGAGTCGAAGCGGTATGGCCATACTCTCTTGTGTCCCAAAAGGTGCAGGGTTTCGTACTTGTCCGGGTTATAGGTCTCCTGAAAAACTGTGACATAATCCACACCACACTCATGCAAGTATCTATATTCATCCTCGTTCACAGGATAAATTTCTATTCCTATATTTTTAAAATATTTTTTCGCAATTTTTACGGACTCACCTATATACTCTACATCTGAATACTTGCGGCTCTCGCCTGTTAAGATAAGGATTTCCTCCATGCCTGTTTTGGCGATGACCTGCATCTCATGTTCGATTTCTTCAAAGGTAAGTTTCTTTCGCCTGATGTTGTTATAGCAGTTGAAACCGCAGTATACACAGTAATTCTGACAATAGTTTGCTATGTACAGAGGGGTAAAAATATATACTGTGTTACCAAAATGATTTTTGGTAAGCTCCTCTGCCTTTCTCGCCATCTGCTCCAGAAATGGTGCAGCGGCTGGGGATAATAATGCCTTAAAATCCTCGATATTGCAGTTCGGCTTAGACAAAGCCCGTTGTACATCGGCAGCTGTATATGAGTCATAATCATATGAGTCCATGGCGTCCAGAACTTTGCCCATAATGTCAGAGGATATGACCTGCATGCCTGGCATATATTCCATGTGGTTTGTTCGTGAGGCTGGCTCCTGCTCCAGCTTATGCTTGCGGGCAAGGGCTTCAGGAGGGAGCACATCACTATCTATAAAATATACCTGATTTTCTTCGTTCATTTTGTATTCCTTCTATATTAATTAACTTCATTAAATAGTCTGTGTTTCTGTTATCGCAAAAATCCTGTGAGTGGGTCAGAAGCACTGCCTCCTCTTGCCAGCACTCTGCCCATGCCTGTGAGGTAGGCTTTCCTGCCCGCTTCGATTGCAAGCTTAAAGGCAGCAGCCATCTCTGGCACATCGCCAGCTGTAGCAATGGCTGTATTTGCCATGACAGCGGCAGCTCCCATCTCCATAGCCTCACATGCCTGGGATGGTTTTCCGATACCAGCGTCCACTATAATAGGCAGGTCGATTTCATCGATTAGAATCTGAATCATTTCTTTGGTTGCAAGTCCTTTGTTGCTTCCGATAGGTGCGGCAAGAGGCATGACAGCGGCAGCTCCTGCGCTCTGCAAATCTCTTGCCACGTTTAAGTCAGGGTTCATATATGGAAGTACCACAAAGCCCTCTTTAGCAAGGATTTCAGTTGCCTTGATAGTCTCCTGATTATCTGGAAAAAGATATTTTGCATCTCTCATAATCTCTACCTTTACGAAATCACCACAGCCCATGGCACGGCTTAATCTGGCTATTCTCACAGCCTCATCTGCATTTCTTGCCCCGGATGTGTTTGGCAGTAAGGTGACTCCCTTTGGGATAAAATCTAATATATTTTCATTGTCATTAGTGTTTGCACGGCGCAGTGCCAGGGTAATGATTTCTGCTCCACCCTGCTCTACAGCTGCTTTTATGAGATTGATATTGTATTTTCCTGAGCCTAAAATAAAGCGGCTCTTAAATTCTTTTCCACCTAGTATAAATTTATCTTCCATGTTGTTTTCCTCTTTGATTTATATCGCTTAATTACTGACTGCATATTTTGTGGTTTGCTACATGGTTTATCAGCCTCCACCTACAAAATTAAGCACTTCTATTGAGTCGTTTTCTTCAATCTGAATCTCAGCCAATATCTCTTTTGGTATTATTTCAAGGTTTCTTTCCACAACGACTCTGTTCAGATTGAAGCCCTCATTTGAGAGATACTGGTACAGATTCTGACCTGCAAGGTTCTTCTGTTCTCCGTTAATTGTAACCATTTTGTCTCCTTTTCTGTCTTTTTTCTAAACAGCGCCTTTGATGTCGGTGGAAAGTGGTGCCCCCAGTCCACCCTAGTAATGGGATAATAAGTAATAAAAAAGACTGCATACCAACAGATATACAGTCTAAGCGTGTCATGTATTTTCCTACGTTGGCATTATCCAAATCAGGTTAAAGGTCAAGACATTTTCTGTCTACTCTCAGCCCAGATACATGAGCTCCCTATTTACGAATGTAATTATAAGCTTAATGATAGAATAATGCAACGTATTTATTTTTAGTTATCTGGATAAAAATTCCTGCCAAAAGGCCTTATCCCCGGCAAAAGTCCAGTCAGTGTCATCATTAAACTGCTCAAGATAATCCCAGACCTTTTGTGCGTCAGATGGCTGTCATACTTAATCTCCCAGCACTCGATTTCCTTACCATTCTTGAATTTCTTACTAATTATACCGTCTGGTGTGAAGGCTGTGACAGTCCAGACTATGTCACCGTTTTCGTCCTTGTCAGAAGTGGCACATTCAGCGGTGCCTTCAGTTTTTGTCACACCTTCGCTGGTGTCACCTGTTAACTGCACCTCCTGAAACTTGGACATAGCCATGCTTTCCATCTCCTGAGCCCTTTGGGCGGTTCTGAGAATTGTCTGATCCTCAGTTTTGAGATTGTTCGTCCAGTTCTTATTATAATCAGGATCGCCCTCCGGCAGAAAGCCATCTGTGACACCATTGGCAGCAACCTTAAGTGCGGCAGAGGCAGCAGCTGTTGTTCTCATTGATGGGTCTGCCTCCATGGCAGCCTTCTGTGCAGCCTCATCCTGGGCTTCCTTAAGCTCCTTGAGGTGTTCCTTATAGTCGTCTATATACTCGTCGATATGCTCTAGTAAGTCATCCCATTCATTATCCGACAAGTCCCGCCAGTCCTTGTCCTGCTTGAGTTCTTCGGCGGTAAGCTTGTTGTCATCTATGAATTTTTGCAGGGCACTTGCAAACTTCTCCCTGCTGTTTATATTATCAGAAGCTGTATCGCTATTTTTACCGGAATTAATCGTGCTGTTGTAATTATCTGTGTAGTCTATGTTTTTTACACCCATTGCTTCTCCTCCCAGACATCTTTTAATGTATATCGACTTTTTATGCGATTTTCATTATCTGAATCAGGAAAA
>CAVFAM010000027.1:5833-10660 GCA_963620375.1 Bacteroidaceae bacterium | reverse complement strand
GCTTTGCACAGCAGTAACTGCATTGTAATCCTTTGTGTTGTCAATATTATTTACACCCATATGCTTCTCCTTCCAGATATCCTATAGTGTATATCGACTTTTTAGGCGATTTTCATTATCTGAATCAGGAAAATCCATGCAAAACCATAGTAGGTTACCACTGCTACCAGGTCGTTTACTGTAGTGATAAGTGGGCCTGATGCAACAGCAGGGTCTATTTTAATCTTGTTAAAAAATATAGGAACCAGCGTACCCACAAGGCTTGAAATAACTATGGCTATAAGCAGTGAAGTGCCTACACAGCCAGAGATTAAAAGCGCATGGGTAAAGCCATAACCCTTAAACAGTGCAATATATAAGCCTAAGCAGAACAGGGCAAGTATTCCAAGCAAAGCACCATTACAAAAACCAACCTTCATTTCTTTAAAAACCAGCTTCAGCTTGTCTCTGCCATTTAAGTTTTCATCCATAAGTACACGGATGGTGACAGCCAGAGACTGGGTGCCTACATTTCCAGCCATGTCAAGGATTAGGGACTGGAAGCATATTACAATAGGAAGAACTGCTACAACTCCCTCGAAGGCACCTACCACGGATGACACTCCCATGCCCAGAAACAGCAGGATAATAAGCCATGGCAGACGTTTTTTCATGCTTTGAATGGTTGACTCGTTTAAGTCCTCCTCTGCTGATAAACCGGCAAGCTTTGCGTAGTCCTCTCCTAACTCATCATCTACAGCCTCTGTGACATCCTGGGCTGTGATAATACCGATAATCCGCTTGTCGTGGTCGAGAACTGGCAGGGAATCCTCGGCATAATCCTTGATTTTTTCTATGCTCTCTGATATTTTCTCATCATCATACAGATATGGGTAGGCATAACTAATCAGAGTGTCAAGCTCTATGTTGTCCCTTGCAATGATGAGGTCTTTTAAATCAATGGCACCGCAGAAGTGCTCATTTTCATCAACTACATATATAGTAGAGATATTATCATTTTCGCCAGCCTGCCTGACCAGCTCGTGCATAGCCTGACGTATGGTGAGGTCTTGTCTGATGCAGATAAAGTTCGTGGTAATCAGGCTTCCGATTTCGTCATCATCATAGGAATGGATGAGCCTAATGTCTGTCTTGACATCCTCATCCAGCATTGGACGGAGCTTTTCTCTCACACTCTCGTCAATCTCATCCCAGAAATCCACGGCATCATCGGCATCCATCTCGTTGACTGCCTTTGCCAGCCTGTCAGCTCCCAGATCGTCCACATATTTTGCCGGCTCATCCATATAAGAAATGATTTCTGCCATCCACTCAGCACCGAGTGCATTGTACAAATCAATTCTCTCCTTCTGATTTAAAAACTCTAGGCTTTGTGCGATATCCTTGTCATGGTAATCGCTGAGCCTGTCCCTAAGCTCATCAGCAGAACGTGATGACTTGATAATGTCTGTGATTTCTCTTACAAAAATTGGTTCTCTTAATACTTCTTTCATCATATTAGCCTCCTTCTACCCTAAAAAAGAGTATAAAAAATCCATCGTGCTGTGAAAGCAAAGCTTAAAACGATGGATAAAGGCTAATTATATAAAACGGCACAACTACAGACACCTGAAAAATAATCCAAGCCTGTATCCATCATTATATGTATATGTACTTCGACTATCACAACTGTCCATATAGTTCGCCTCCTTTTTCTCTAAATCGGGTACAGTATAGCCCCGTAAAAGTGCTTTGTCAACCCTCTATCTGCCTATATATTTGTCAACTTTTTCAGGGCTGTCAAGCCTTAAGGCAAGGATTGTAGAGGAAATCATATAGTTTATGACATCCTTCATGATTTCTTCCTCAAACTGGGCTTTCATGCTCTCCGGGTATTGGTGTACCAGAAAATGCACATTGTATTTATCGTCCTTTCTGGAGATAAAGGCACTGATGTATAAGCCGTTTATTGCGGCTGTCAGAATCTCGTCATCTGTCAGTTTTATATCCAGAGAGTATGATTTGGAGACGAGATAATAATCAGCACTTCGCTTGATTATCTTTTTGTCAGTAATTTCTCCGATTGAGAAATTCTGCACATGGTTTGTCAGGGCAAAGAGAAAATCTGTGTCCAGCTTGTTGGTGTATATATAGTTTATAATGTCTTTTGGGGTGTAGTTCATTGGTTTTTCCTCACTATTTTTATAATATAATTATATTGCCACAAACCCGTAATTTCATCAATAAAATTATGGCTTTCTGTGCCACTTGACAATTTCCCCATTCTGTCAAAAGCGAGCCCTTTTGTGTTTGCTTTTTATATACCACCACTCTATAATAAGATTAGATAGAAAAACAAGTAAACAGAGAGAGCCAGGAGAGGGAGAGCAGGCAGTAGACGTACAGTATGTACGTTTTAGTGTGTGCTCTTTTTTATAAGGGGAAATGTATATGTGTTATGCAACTAAATTGAAAATAGCTGAGTGTGTCAAGGAGCTTATGCGAAAAAAAGAGATTTCAAAAATTCGCATAGGTGATGTGATGAATGAAACCGGCATGAGCCGTCAGAGCTTCTACTATCATTTTCAAGACATTTATGAGGTTTTGGAATGGATTGGATGCACTGATTTCAAAGAGCAGCTTGAGGGGGAAAGCTACAACTCCATGTGTGATTGGGCTTGTGATTTGATGACTATATTACAGAACAACCGCTCATTTTATCAGAAGCTTGCAAATGAAATAGCGTGGCCTTCTATAGTTAGGTGTGTCAAACCGACACTTTTGTTTCAAATCAAAAGGCTTTTAGTATGTGAGAATCATGAGATATTTGAGGGAAAAGAGCAGGAACTGGATGCGGTCACCAGCTTTCTCGCAACCAGCATATGTTATTACATGATTGATTTTGTATATCACAAAAGGACCCTGTCGATTGAGCAGGTGAAAGCTGATGTACAGTTTATGCTGCAGGCAATTGTCAGGGAGGATTCAACAAATGTAATGCTTCAATTTACTGAAAATGCTGCAAATTCTCAGGAACATTTATCATAAGTACAGTATTGCTATAGAATATAGGAGGGAAGCTGCCGCTGGCAGTTTTTCTTGCATACTTTTGCATATATAAAGTGGGGAGCATCGTAGAGATTCTCCCCATTTTTAACCGTTCTATATTATTTCCTTTGTGGCAATCACATCTACTCCGGTCTTTGCCACATCTTTCAATACCACATCACCTATATGTACAGGAGCCTTGACTGTGACTGTATTTATATCATTCATCACTTCCATGATTTTTTCTTTTGGTATGTCATGCTCGGTCTTTACAGACACCATTGGTATTGAGCCGCCCTCTACGCAGACAGTGCTGGTCACTATTCGTGTAGGATGGGTCACTTCCTTAGCAGCGTAATCTGCGCCACGCTTACAGGTGTTTCCTGTTATAGATATTGCTTCATCATCTATGGTAACTGTTATGGCACAGCCCAGTGGGCAGCCTATACAGGTCAAATTTCTTGTTTCCATGATATTATGCCTCCTTTTCAATCTTTATGGTGATTGTCTCAAGATTATCCATTGCTTCGAGTACATTTTTTTGCAGTACAACCTGCTCCATCTCGCCAGGAGCCATGATTGGACGTTTGCGGCATATAATCCTCTGGTCATTCAGGTAGGCAGAAATATAGGAATTCTTGTATACACCACCAACTCTGAACCTGACAGTAAGCTCGTCTGCCATATTAGAAACATGCAAGGTCTTTGGCACAGTGTAGCGCACGCCGTCTGTTGCGATAATTGGAATTTCCTTGCTGCTATCACCGGCATGACCATCATTTTTGATGTATTCTGCCGCATTTTTACCAGCAGTTGAGGCTTCCTCAGATACATAGTCTACTAAATCATGGACATGGAGTACATTTCCGCAGGCAAATACGCCAGGAATGTTTGTCTCAAGACTTTCATTTACCACTGGTCCATTTGTTACTGGGTTCAATTCTACACCAATTGATTTTGAAATCTCATTTTCTGGTATCAGACCACATGAAAGGAGCAGGGTGTCACACTCATAGAACTCCTCTGTTCCCGGAATAGGCTTGTTGTGTTCATCCACCTGAGCCAGAGTGATTCCCTCGACACGTTCCTTTCCTTTGACATCTACTACAGTGTGGCTCAGCTTTAATGGGATTCCAAAATCATCGAGACACTGGACGATGTTTCTCTTTAATCCGCCGGAATATGGGACGATATTTCTCTTTAATCCACCGGAATATGGCATAAGTTCGGCTACAACCTGTACTTTTGCGCCCTCAAATGTCATACGTCTTGCCATGATAAGTCCGATATCTCCTGAACCAAGGATTACCACCTTGCGTCCCGGCATAAAGCCTTCGATATTTACAAGTCTCTGGGCTGTTCCTGCTGAGTATACTCCTGCAGGTCTGTAGCCCGGTATATTTAAGGCTCCTCTTGGACGCTCCCTGCAGCCCATTGCCAGAATGACTGTCTTTGCTGCTATATGAAAGAGTCCATCTGTATGGTTCATGGCTGTGACAACCTTGTCCTTGGACTTGTCATCAACAGATATGTCCATAACCATAGTGCTCAATCTGTATTCTATTCCAAGCTCCAACGCCTGATTGATAAAACGTCTGGCATATTCAGGGCCAGTGAGCTCCTCCTTAAAGGTATGAAGTCCAAAACCATTGTGTATACACTGGTTTAAAATACCGCCTAATTCGCAGTCTCTCTCAAGAATTAAGATTCTGTCAATTCCATTTTTTTTAGCTGATATAGCCGCTGCAAGACCTGCTGGTCCACCTCCGACTACTACAATATCATAAAAATCCATCATAA